>JAGQQZ010000210.1 GCA_020425915.1 Planctomycetota bacterium
CCGGGGCGAGCGCCGCCCCGTTTCGCCTTCGATCCCGAGCCGAGAGAGCCAACCAACACGAGCACTCCACGATCGAGCGACACCCTCAGCCCATCAACCCACGCAGCGCCTCGATCGCCGGCAACAACTCCTGCGGCTCGTCGAGCACCCCACGAAACAAATCACCATGCTCCGCGATGCGCCGCGGCATCGACTTCATCGTGAACGCCCGCGGATCGAGCCCGTCGAGCTCGTCCCAAGGCAGCGGCGCCGAGACGGTCGCTCCCGGCACCGGGCGAACCACATAGGGCGCGACGACGGTCTGGCCCCGTCGGTTCTGCCCGAAGTCGACGTAGACGCGCGAGCCGCGTCTCTGGACCGCGCGTTCGACGGTCGCGATCTTCGCGTGGCGGTGTGCCAGGTAGCGCGCCACGCCCTCCGCGAACAGTCTCGCCTGGTCGTACGAGTAGACGGGTTCGAGCGGGACGTAGACGTGCAGGCCGGTCTTTCCGGACGTCTTGAGCCACGAGCGGAGGCCGAGATCGGCGAGCAACTCGTGGGCGGCGCGCGCGATCGCGACGACGTCGGCGAACGGTGCGTCCTTCGGGTCGAGGTCGAGGACCAGCCAGTCGGGGTGCTCCAGGCTGTGACGCCGTGACATCCAAGGATGCAGGTCGATGCTCGCGAGGTTCACGAGGTAGATGAGGTGTCGAAGGTCGTCGCAGAAGATGTGCGCTGCCCCGTCGATCTCTTCGGAGTGCAGCCAAGCGGGCGCGCCCTCGCTCGGCTTGTGCTGGTAGAACGACTCGCCACCGATGCCGTCGGGGAAGCGGTGGAGGTGGATCGGTCGGTCGACGAGGTGGGGGAGGATCGTGTCGGCGACCGCTGCGTAGTAGGCACAGAGGTCGCCCTTGGTCAGTCCGTCGTCGGGCCAGAACGTCTTGCCAGGGTTGGTGACGGTCGGAACGGTGGCTCCACCGTGCAACGCGCGCAGGGCCGCGTCGAGGTCGCCCGACTTCGCGTGCGGCTCGACCCGGACGCGGCATCGTACGCCGTGTAGGTAGTCGCCGTCCGCGCGGCGCGCGACGATCGCGCCGAGGCCGGCCGCCGCGACGGTTTCCGCGAGGCGCTCGCCGTCGGCGACGACGTGGTCGACGAAATGCACGGTGTCCGAAGCGGGCAGGATCCTCCCGAGCGCGGCCTTGCGTTCGACCAGGGGAAGGTTGCGCAGGTCGAGCCCCTCGTAGTGAAGCAGGTCGTGGGCATAGAACTCGAGCGTGGCGTCCGAGTCGCCAGCGAGCCGTGCCGACAGCGCGGCGAATGACGGTCGCCCGTCCGAATCGCGGACGACGAGCGTTCCGTCGACGACCGCACTCTCGCCGCGAAGCTCGGCGAGGTCTGCGCACAAGGACTCGGCTCGCGCGTCGTCGACACCGGACAGTCGCACGTGCCCGGCTTCGACGAGAGCGAACGTCGGTCGACCGTCGAACTCCAGCTCGAACACGTAGTCCGGATCCGAGAACGGTTCGCGCGCGTCCGCGATCGCCACGTGGCGCGGTCGCTTCGGCATCGGTGACGGCTTCGCCGCGCCGAGATCCATGTCCACGCCGCGTCGCGACGCGGAGGCGGCATAGCGATCGCGACTCTTGAACAGGAGCCACGAGTTCTCGGCTTGCTTCGTCTTCACGAGATGCCACTCGCCGCGGAGGCGACGCCCGCCGAGCACGACCTTGAGTTCTCCTCCGGCGACCGAGTCCGCCGGGTCGGCTGGCATGTGCTCGGCATCCACACAGTGGTAGGTGCCGCGATCCCAGATCTGCATCGTGCCGGCGCCGTACTCGCCCTCCGGGATGACCCCCTCGAAGTCGAGGTACCCGAGCGGATGGTCCTCGGTTCGGATCGCGAGGCGCTTCTCCTTCGGGTCGTACGAGAATCCGCGCGGGACCGCCCAGGACGCGAGCGTACCACCGATCTCGAGCCGGAGGTCGTAGTGCAGCCGACTCGCGTCGTGGCGCTGGACGACGAACTCGGCGCGTGCGCCGCGTCGCTGGCGTTTCGCGGACGCCCGTGGTTCGGGCGTCCGCGCGAAGTCGCGCCTGCGTTCGTAGTCGTCGGTCGGTCTCGCGCTCACGCGGCCACGATAGCCGAGCGAGCGCGCGACCGGGAACCGGTCTACAGGCCCAGCTTGAGGCCGAGGCCGTTCGACGCGAGCACGCCGAGCGA
>JAGQQZ010000211.1 GCA_020425915.1 Planctomycetota bacterium
ACGAGCAGGGGCTCGCGGCGGTCGGCGACGCCAAGCGCGCCGGGAGGTCGCTCGCGGGGCTCCCGCGCGGTCGCTCGTTCGAGGGGCCGCACGAGATGGTCCGGCAGGCGCTCGAATGGCGGCTGCGACGGCCGGTCCTCGTCGACGTGTCGAACGACCCCGGCGCGGACGCGAGTTGGCTCGAGGCGATGCGGCTCGGCTGCGACGTCGTCACGGCGAACAAGGAGCCGCTCGCGTCCGACTTCGCCCGTTTCGCCGCGCTGCGCGACGCGTCCCGCGAAGCGCGCGTGCGCCTGCGACCCGAGGCGACGGTCGGTGCCGGGCTGCCGGTCGTGGAGACGATCGAGATGCTGCTGGCGACCGGAGACTCGATCGCACGAGCGGACGGGTGTCTGTCGGGGACGCTCGGTTTCCTGATGACGCGCCTCGACGAAGGCGATCGCCTGTCGGAAGCCGTCGAAAGCGCGATCGACAGCGGATTCACCGAGCCCGATGCGTACGAGGATCTGAGTGGGGCCGACGTCGAACGGAAGGCCGTGATCCTCGCGCGCCTCGCCGGGTTCGACAGCGGGTCGCTCCCCGTCGTGCGGCAGGGAATCGTCGACGAGTCCCTGCGGGGACTCCCGCGTGACCAGCTCCTGGCTCGGTTGCGCGCCGAGTACGACGACGAGCTCTCACGTCGCGTCGCCGAGGCGAGGGAGCGGGACGAGGTCCTGCGCTTCGTCGCCTCGGTCGAACCGACCGGAATCGAAGTGGGGCTCCGCGCGGTACCGCGCAACTCCGCGCTCGGCATGCTGCAAGGCCCGGACAACATGGTCGTGATCCGATCGGACCGCTACGATGAGCGACCGCTCGTCGTCAGTGGCCCCGGTGCCGGTGTCGAAGTCACGGCGATGGGAGTCCTCGCCGACATCCTGCGCATCGCGGCGGAGCGCCAGCAGCCATGACCGAAGTGCGTGACGAACTCCAGGTGTTCGCGCCCGCGACCGTCGCCAACCTCGGCCCCGGCTTCGACGTTCTCGGTCTCGCCCTCGAAGGGCACGGGGATCGGGTGACGGCGCGATTGCTCACGGGTGAGAGACCCGGCGTCCGCATCGTCGACGTGCGCGGTGCCGACCTGCCGCTCGACCCGGACCGGAACACGGCGGGCGTCGCCGCACAGGAGACGCTCCGCGCCGCGGACGTCTCGGTTGCGATCGAGCTCGAACTCGACAAGGGGCTGCCGATCGGTTCGGGACTCGGCAGTTCCGCAGCGAGCGCCGCTGCCGCGGCATGGGCCGTCAACCTCCTGCTCGGCGCCCCGCTCCGCAAGGTCCAGCTCATCGACCCGTGCGTCGCCGCCGAGGGCGTCGTCGCCGGGCGACACGCGGACAACGTCGCGCCCGCACTGCTCGGCGGGTTGATCCTGGTTCGGAACATCGATCCGCTCGACCTCGTGCGGCTCCCGGTGCCGCCAGGACTGCTGCTCGTCGCTGCGACGCCGGCCTTCGAACTCCCGACGCAGCGTGCACGCGAGGCGCTCCCGCGCGAGGTGCCGCTCGTCAGCATGGTCCGCAACAGCGCGAACCTGGCCGCGTTCGTGAGTGCGTGCTACAGCGGAGATCTGGGCTTGCTGAGCCGGAGTCTGGACGACGCGGTCGCGGCGCCGGCGCGCGCCGCGCTCGTGCCCGGGGCGGCGGCGGCGATCGTCGCCGCGAACGGTGCCGGTGCGCTCGGCGCCTCGATCAGCGGCGCCGGACCGACCGTGTTCGCGCTCTGCCACTCGCGAGTCACGGCGACACGAGTCGCCCAGGCCATGGTCGATGCGTTCGCGGCGGCTGGCCTCGACGCGGAACCACTCGTATCTCCCGCCGACTGCCCAGGGGCGCGGCGCCTGTGACAGGAGGATTGGTGTGACGGACGTTCGTTGGAAGCTGCGCTGCACGACGACCGGGCGCGAGTACGACGGGATGGATGCCCGGTTCTACTCCGACGCTGGTAGCACGCTCGACGTCGTGCACGATCTCGATCACGTCCGCGCCACGGTGGACCTCGGCACGTTCGATCGGCGCCTCGGCTCCAAGCAGTGTGTCGATCGGTCGGGAGTCTGGCGGTTCCGTGAACTGATCCTGCCCGTCGAGGAGTCGATGATCGTCACCAAGCCGGAGGGCGCGACCAACCTGTACGAGTCGCGATGGCTCGCCGGCCAGGTCGGGCTCGACGCCCTCTCGCTCAAGCACGAGGGCGAGAACCCGACCGGTTCGTTCAAGGATCGCGGCATGACGGCCGGGGTCACGATGGCCAAGATCCGCGGGGCGACCCGTGTCGCCTGCGCTTCGACGGGCAACACGTCGGCTTCGATGGCGGCGTACGCGGCGCAGGCCGGGATGCGGGCGTTCGTGTTCATCCCGGAGGGGAAGATCGCGTACGGCAAGCTCGCGCAGGCGTTGGCCTACGGCGCGAAGACGATCCAGATCGCCGGCGATTTCGATCGGGCGCTCGACATCGTCCAGCAGGTCTGTGAGCGCGAGAACATCTACCTGTTGAACTCGGTCAATCCGTTCCGGGTCGAGGGGCAGAAGGCGATCGCGTTCGAACTTCTGCAGGACCTCGACTGGCAGGTTCCGGACTGGATCGTCATGCCGGGCGGCAACCTCGGCAACAGTTCCGCGATCGGCAAGGGGCTCATGGAGATGCTCGAGCTCGGCTGGATCGATCGGCTGCCACGCATCGCGGTCGTGCAGGCGCACGGCGCGAACCCGTTCTTCCGGGCGTTCACGTCCGGGCAGCCGCTCGTGCCCGTCCAGAACGCGGAGACGATCGCGACGGCGATCCGGATCGGCAATCCCGTGTCGTGGCAGAAGAGCCTTCGTGGCGTCGAGGCGAGTCATGGTCTGGTCACCGAGGTGACCGACGACGAGATCATGGACGCGAAGGCGCTCGTCGATGCGGCGGGTATCGGTGCCGAGCCGGCCTCGTGCGCGACGGTCGCGGGCGTGCGGAAGCTCGTTGCCGACGGCACGATTCGTTCGGATTCCCACGTCTGCGGCGTGTTGACCGGCCACCTGCTCAAGGATCCCGACGCCGTCGTGCACTACCACCGCGGCGAGCTCGAGGGGATCACGAGCCGGCGCGCGAACGCCCCCGTGCCGTGCGAGGCGACGCTCGACGCGGTCCGGCGGCACCTCGACTGAGGGAGATTCACGCCTCCGCCCCGTGAATATCACCGGGCGGAGCGGATACGCTGCGCCCCTCGTCGCTCCCCGCTCGAAACCGGAGCCTGCGCTCGTCTCGATCTCCCTGACGGGCCACCGTCTGCTACCCTCGCCACCGCACACGAGGTATCGCCATGTCCGATTCCATGCCGCTCAAGTATCTCGACAAGGCGCTCGGCGCCCTCCGCAACCTCGGTCTGTTGAAGAGCGAACCGGAGGCCGCTCCGGTCGTCGCGCTCATCGATCGGATCTCGAGCTACGACGCCGACAAGGCTGCGGCCATCGCGCGCACGCTGACCCAGGCCACGTTGTTCAACGAGGTCGTGCGCGAGCAGATCTCGGCGATGTCGATCGGTGATCGCTATCGGGACATCGCGAAGTCGTTCGACTCGATCCGCGACGACGCGAAGCGGATGGTCGAACAGATCGAGGACGGCAAGCTCGACACGTTCGAGCGGCTGTCGAACATCTGGATGAAGATCACGCGCGGGGACATCCCGTCGCGATTCGACGACATCAAGTCGACCTATCTCGAGGTCGCCGGCGACTCGCAGGAGCAGATCCAGCGCGAACGTCTGATCCTCGACGCCTACCGGGACTTCCGGACGGCGCTCAAGCAGGCACAGGTCCTCGGCTTCGAATTGCTCGAGGTGGCGGACGCGACGCTCGCCGAGGCCAAGGCCACGGTGGAGTCGGCTGCGAACGCGCTCGAGGCCGATGTCGGATCGGACCCGGCGAGCCGGGCACGCTTGGAGATGGAGCGGGACCTGAAACTGCAGGCGCTGCAGGACGAGGACAAGCGCTACCAGATCGCGAAGGACCTCGCCGAGAACCTCTCGATCGCCTACGGAACGACCGAAGTCGTGATGGCACGGTTGCACCAGATCACCGACTGCAAGGAGCGCGTCTACTCGCAGGCGGTCACGTTCTTCGGCACCAACGAGACGGTGTTCACGGCGCTGTCCGCATCGTTCACGGGCATGCACGGACTCCACGAGAGCACGCAGACGCTCGAGGCGATGAAGGAAGGGATCAATCAGAGTCTCGAGACGCTCGGCGAGGTCGGAACGGAGATCCAGGAGGCGGCCCTGCGGGCCGGCTACGGACCGACGATTCGC
>JAGQQZ010000212.1 GCA_020425915.1 Planctomycetota bacterium
CACTTCGCGATCGTGCAGCACGTTCTTCGAACGCTTCGACGACCACATGCGGCGGACTTCGCGCAGGCGGTGCTTGAGCGAGTTGGCCGAGAACCAGGTCACGATCGCGGCGACGTTCGCGATGCGGAAGATCTCGCGCAGGTGGTTCTCGCGCGCGTCGACCGATTCGAGGTGGTGGTTGAGACGGATCGAGAACGCCAGGTCGACCTCGCGGTCGGCGAGCGGGATGTCGAGCGCCGAGCACTGGAGCGTCTCGATCGCGGGCTTCTCACTCGAGGTGTCGACGAGGTCGAGCATCTCCTGCGAGAAGTCGGCTTCGATCAGACGCGTGCCGACGAACTGCCGCAGCAGGGGTTGCAGGCGGCCGAAGCCCGACGGGATGTCGATCGCGCTGTCGAGCTTCGGGAAGTCGCGCAGCATACGCTCGTAGATCGCGAGTTCCCGACGGGTCGACCAGCGGCGGTGGAGCTTCTGCTCGTGGTCCTGGCGGTAGGCCTCGGCGCCACGGGTCGAGCGGTAGTTGTCGACCTTCGAGGAGTCGATCGCGTAGTCGGGGTCGAAAGCGGTCATGTGCGCGTTCTTCCTTCGGTTCGGTCGGGTCATCGGGCGCGCAGCACGCGCAGGCACGGGATCGGCAGGCGCATGCTGGTCAGGAGTCGGAGCAACCCGCGGATCGTCCGGTGGCCGAGCTGCGACCGACGGTCGAGCTTGCGCATGACGCGTCGGCAGGCCACGCGGTCGCCGCGGGTGTAGGCGAGCAGGATACGGCGACGCTCGCCGCGGGAGAAGTCACGACGGCGGGAACGCGAGCCGGCGGCCGTGAACAGGTCGATCAGCGCCATGCGGCTGCCGTGGATCGACGCGTCGAAGCGGACCGCGTACGGCACGTCGCAGAGCTTGAGGGCCGGATCCCGGCTCGCCGTGACGATGATGTTGCGGGGGACCGCCGTGCCCCACAGGAACCCGGCGTCGTGGATCCGGGCCAGCAGCGCTCCGACCTCGCGGCAGAGGCGTCGGCGCTCCGTCGGGTCGGCGTCCGGCAGCGCATGTCCCAGGTCGGAGCCCGCCTCGAACACCCAACGGATCTCGGACCAGCGCAGGCGGAACCACGGCGACCTTTCCTCGGCGTAGCCGGTCGGCTCGACGCACGGCAGTCCGGCCGAGCGCATCGCGCGCATGGCTGCGAGCTCGCGGGCGGCTCGCGCGTGGCCGAACACGAAGCGCCACGCGTCCCACGCCGGCACCAGGTAGCGCTTGATGAAGGTGGGGGCGCCGCCGCCGGCCGAGCGGACGACGAACGCGTGCGTCCAGCGCTCTGCCTTGACGACGGTGCGCTCGGTCTCGTCGTTCGTCGAATGCTCTGACGGATTCGAGGCGTCGGTCGCGGGGGGTGTCGTGCTGGCCGTGTCGAATCGTCCGACGGACATGGGGCGGCAGAGTATGAACCATCCGGCGGCCCGTTTCTTACGAGTCGTTCATCTTCTCGGCCGGCGCGTTCCGTCGTGGTGTCTGGGTTCCTAACACCATCGTGTCCGGAAGCCGCACGCCATGGTGTCGAACGCGACTTGGCACGCGGGTTGCCTGGACGCCGGTTTCTCGGCCCGAGAACCGGATTCGAGACGTAGTCGCCGCGAGCCGCCCAGGGTTTTCGCCCCGGCGATTCGAAACAGCATCCGACTCGAGGTTCGACTTCGACCGAACGACATGTCCCAACTGCTCGTCATCCTGATCGCCGCCGCGTGTTCGATCGCGGTGTTCGCGCTGCTGCTGCGGCGCCGCGCTCGGCGTGTCGAGTTCGAGCTGTTCCAGGAACGCGCGACCGCGGTCGAGACCGGCAGCGCGAAGGCGCGGCTGCAGCACCCGCACATCGATCTCTCGCTGTGCATGGGATGCGGGGCCTGCGTGCGGGCGTGTCCCGAGGAAGGCGTGCTCGAGTTGCGGCACGGGCAGGCGACGGTGCTGCATGGCGCCCGCTGCGTCGGTCATTCTCGTTGCGCGGACGTGTGCCCGGTCGACGCGATCACGATCACGCTCGAGGGGCTCGAGTCACGGCGCGACATCCCCGCGTTGACCCACGAACTCGAGGCCGTCGGCCAGCCGGGCTTGTTCGTCGCCGGCGAGCTCGGCGGTTTCGCGCTCGTGCGCACGGCGTTGTCGCAGGGAGCTGCCGTCGGTGCGGCGGTCGCGGCTCGCGTCGCC
>JAGQQZ010000213.1 GCA_020425915.1 Planctomycetota bacterium
GCTCGTCGCGTAGAAGTGGTCGCGAATCTGCAGGTGGAGCATGTTCTTGAGGCTGTAGCGCTCGTTGCTCGCCGCCAGCGTCGCGACCACGCGATCGAAACGAACGTCGCCCGGTTCGGCCTGGCCGGGGTCGCCGTGGAACTGGCTCTCGGCCCACTGCGAGACGCCGAACTCGATCCACGCGCAGAAGCGTTCCTGCGGTCCGCCCGGATCCGCGTCGCCGACGAGCGTGCGGTAGAGCAGGTGCTGCGATGCCATCGTGAACATCTGCTTCGGTCGCCGCTGGTTCTCCTCGTAGAACAGGTACGTCCTGTCGTCGTACGGCTTCGGCACGAAGTAGCCCATCCACTGCGAACTCAGCGCCGGGAAGTTGGAGTCGTGGTCGAACACCTTGAGTGGCAGCGGTTCGAGGATCTCCTCGAGCTGCAGCGCCGGACCGTGTTCGTCGAGCCACCAGACGTAGAGGCGCTCGAGGTCGTAGAGCGCGTCGCACGTCCGCATCAGGCCGGCGTCGGTCTCGATGACGAAGTTCTCGCTCTGGATCACGAGGCCGTGGCCGATGTCCGAGGTGTACTCCTCGAATCGATCGCGCGGCATGTAGCGGGATCCGAGCTTCCACATCCAGGTCTTGCCGCGTAGGCGATGTTCGAGGAACTCGTGCGCCTTGTCGTGGTCGGGATCGCGGGCGAGCGTCGCGTATGCGGCGACGCGCGCGAGGTGCGGCAGCTTGCGCTTCCGCGCCCATTCGCACATCTCCCAATGGGTCGCCGCGGCGCCGTGGTCGCGGCCCTCGCGACGCTTGAAGAACGCGCGGATCTGGTCCCGCACGGTCTCGATCCTGGTGATCTTGTTCTTGTCGACACGGACGCGCCTGTTGCCCTGCAGGAGCAGGACCTCGTCGGGCGTGTGACGCTGCAAGACACGACCGTGCAGCTCCTTGCCGTTCGTGAGCACGATCAGGTCGCGCTCGTCGTTGCGATCGAACAGGCTCTGGGCCGGTGCCGCGAGCGCGAGGAATCCGGCGACGATCGCCGAGCCGAAGCGGGTCGTGAGGTTCATGATGGTCACCATCGGAAGGTTCGCACTCGGTGTTACGACTCGACGACCTGGTGGGTGTCGTTCTCGGGCAGGACGCCGAACAGGCGATTGACCTCCTCGACGACCTCATCGACCGTTCGGCCGCTCGTGTCCACCGTAAACTCGGCCTGCTGGTACAGGTGCTCGCGTTCGCCGAGGATCGTGCAGAGCGCCGCGAACGCGCTGTCGTCGTCCGCCATCGGGCGCGTGTCGCCTTGGGCGATGACGCGCTCCCAGTGGTCGCGCGGGGTGGCCTTGAGCCACACCGTGCGGGTCTGGCTGCGCAGCAGATCGAAGGTGCCGCGTTCGTGGACGATGCCGCCGCCGGTCGTCAGGACGAACGGTCGCGGTCGATTCGCGAGCAACATGCGGAGCGTGTCGCGCTCGGCACGGCGGTAGAAGGTCTCGTCGTAGGTCTGGAAGATCTGCCCGGTCTCGAGACCGGTCGCGGCTTCGATCTCGGCGTCGAGCTCGATCAGTGGGCAGCCGAGCGTGGTCGCGACCGCGTGGCCGACCGAACTCTTGCCGGCGCCGCGCAGCCCGAGTAGGGCGATCACCCGGCTGCGGCCGCCGCCGTCCTGCGTCAGGTGCGCGCTCAGCAGGTCGACCGTCGTCGTGCCGAGGGAGTTCGCGAGTTCGCAGAGCTTGAGGAGGGACGGGTTCGCCTTGCCGGTCTCGATGTCGGCGAGGAAGCGTTCGGAGATCCCCGTGCGGTTGGCCAGGTCACGGCGCGTCCAGCCGCGGGTCTTGCGCATCGTGCGCACGGTCGTGCCGAGCGCATGCAGTAGGATGCGTGGGTCGGGGGTCATGGATGTATTTTAGTGCATGATCGGGGTTTCGTGCCTGTGGCGTTCGAATCGTCGTCTGGCTCGCGATCGCTTCGGGCTCGGAAGCAGAGCGAGGCGTCAGCCTCGCCTGCCCCCTTCGCCCTCGCGTCGGTCGATCGCCTGCGGCGACCGACGCGAGGGCGAAGGGGGCAGACGGGGCTGACCCCCCGCTCTGCTTCCGAGTCCGAGTGCTCGCGAGCCGATCACACCGACCCGCGAACGACTACACCCGCTCGAGCCTCGGCCCTTCCGGCGTATCCACCACCTGGTACCCAGCCCGCGAGATCTCGTCCCGACACGCATCCGCGGTCGCGAAGTCCTTCGCTGCCCGCGCCGCCTGCCGCCTCTCGAGCAACTCCAACAACTCCTGCGGCACGCTGTCGACCCCGACCTCCGGCGTCGGTCCGAACACGCCGAGCACCCGGTCGAACCGATCGAACGCCGCGAGCGCGCGCTTCGCACCGTCCGCGTCGGGCGCAGCCTTGTTGACTTCGGTCACGAACGCGAACACCGCCGCGAGCGCACCACTCGTGTTGAGGTCGTCGCACAGCGCACCGACGAACGCGGTCTCGGCCGTTTCCGACCGCGCCGCGAGGTCGTCCGCACCGCCGGCTTCGACGCCCGCCGCGATGCGCGCGAGGCGCTTGCGCGCTTCGTTCACGCGGGCGATCGCCGTGCGCGCCTCGTTCAGGCTCGCCAGCGTGAAGTTCATGCTCTGCCGATACTGCACGCGCATCAACGCGTAGCGCAGCTCGTGCCCGCTGTAGCCCTTCCCGAAGATGTCGGACACGGTGTAGAAGTTGCCCTTGCTCTTGGACATCTTCTCGCCGTCCACCATCAGGTGCTTGACGTGCAACCAGGTGCCGACGAACGGCTTGCCGGTGCACGCCTCGGACTGTGCAATCTCGCACTCGTGGTGCGGGAACATGTTGTCCTCCCCACCGGTGTGGATGTCGATCTGCTCGCCGAGCAGATCGCCCGACATCGCCGAGCACTCGATGTGCCAGCCTGGGAAACCGCGGACGCCGTCGCGGAAGCCCGCGTCCCACTGCATCAGGTGCTTGTCGTCGACCTTCCACAGCGCGAAGTCGCGCGGGTCACGCTTCTCCGTGTTGACCTCGACGCGCGCGCCCTCCTCGAGTTCGTCGAGGACCTTGTTCGACAGCTTGCCGTACTCCGGGAACTTCGAGATGTCGAAGTAGACGTTGCCGTTGACCTGGTACGCGTAGCCCTTCTCGAGCAAGGTGTCGATCATCGCGCACATCTGGCCGATGTAGTCGGTCGCGCGCGGCAGCGCGTGTGGCATGACGAAGTCGAGCTTGTCCAGGCAATCGCGGAACTCGTCCTCGTACATCCGCGCGATCTTCCAGGGGTCGACCTTCTGCTTGCGCGCCTCGGCCTGGAGCTTGTCCTCGCCCTGGTCCTCGTCGTCGTCGGTCATGTGGCCGACGTCGGTGATGTTCATGACCTGCTTCACGTCGAAGCCCTGGTCCTCGAGGAAGCGGCGCAGCAGATCCGCGAGCAGGAACGCGCGGAAGTTGCCGATGTGCGGCGACGAGTACACCGTCGGGCCGCAGTGGTACATCAGCACCTTGCCGGGAGTCAGCGGTCGGAACTCCTCGAGCCGATTGGTCAGCGAGTTGTAGAGACGGATCTTCACGGTGTCGTGCCCTCGGACTCATCATCCATCGGCTAAGCACGGGCGCAACATCACGACCGATGAGAACGATTCTGAAAATCGCCGCCGACGGCGTAGCGTTGTCGCCCTCGATGGACGCCTGCGACGAACCGAACACCCCCGTGCCTGCCGCGCTGCGCGCGCGATTCGAGTTCGGGGAGGAGCTCGGCACTGGCGCGGCTGGCACGGTCTACCGCGCCCGAACCTTGGTTCCGCTCGGCGATCTTCCACTCGGCTACGACGTCGCCGTCAAGGTGCTGCGATCCGGCCGGACGGAGGACGCGGGCGCGCGCCGGCAGTTCGCCCGCGAAGCCGCGATCGGTCGCCAGCTCGAGAGCGAGTTCGTGGTGCGCATCCACGCCGCCGAAGTGTCCGACGACCTGGACCAACCGAGCTTCGTGGCAATGGAGTACGTCGCGGGCCGCTCGCTGCGGACTCGGCTCGAGCAGGAAGCACCGGTGACCGGCACGCTCACCCGCCGGATCGGCGCCGACGCCGCCCGCGGCCTGGCAGCGCTCCACGCACTCGGCGTGGTCCACCGGGACGTCAAGCCGGAGAACCTCCTGCTCACCGACAAGAGCCAGCTCAAGCTCATGGACCTCGGCCTCGCCCACTCGATCGACCGTCGGCACGACGGCGCGACGAGCAGCAGCGGCGGATTCCACGGTTCGTTCGCCTACGCCGCGCCGGAGGTGCTGCGGGGTCGAGAGCACGGACCGGAGGCCGACCTGTACGCGCTCGGCATCGTGCTGTTCGAGGCCGTGACCGGACGCCACCCGTTCGCGGACGTCCGCGGCAACGCGGACGCGATGATCCACGCCCACCTCGAGACCGCACCGCCGCGCGCAGCGGGCTTCGCGCCCCGCATCTCCGTCCTGCTCGACGAGATCATCGACGGCCTGCTCGCGAAGGACCCGGCGAAACGCTTCGGACCGGCCGACGAACTCGCCGAGACGCTGACCCTCGGCGAGCGTTCTCCGTACTGGCGGCGACACGAACGCGACGAACCACGGCTCGCCTCCGCCCGACGTTTGCGCGCGATGCGACGCCCGGCGCGCACGCCGTTCTTCGGCCGCGCGGCCGAACTCCGACGACTCGAACGGGCGTGGCGCGAAGCCCGTGAGGGTCGCGGTTCGACGGTCCACGTGTCCGGCCC
>JAGQQZ010000214.1 GCA_020425915.1 Planctomycetota bacterium
GATCGACGCCGACCTGCAGGTCCCGGACACGACGAAGTTCCGCGAGCACACCGGTTGGCAGCCCGAGATCCCGTTCGAGAAGACGATGACGGACCTGCTCGACTTCTGGCGCGCGCGGGTGCGCGCCGGCCGTGAGCAGCTCGTGCGATGACGCGGACGTCGGAGTCGCCGCTGACGTTGCGCGGTCTGCGGGACCAGTGCGACCGGGAAGCCGTGTCCGACCCTGGTCGGTACGGGCAGGGCTATCACGAGACGCAACTCGCCTGGTCGTACGACCCGGCGTTCGAGGTGGGTCGCGAGACCCTGTTCCGACTGCTGCGCGAGATCGTCGAACGCGAGCTGAACGGCACGTTCGTCCAACTCGGGCTCGGGCGCCGTGGGGGAGTGCGGCGCACCCTCGAGAAGATCGCGGCCCGCGTCGTCACGGTCGAGATCGATCCGGCGCGAGTTCGTGCGTACGTAGAACGTGAGTGCCCGAGCCGAATCGACGACCTGATCGTCGGTGATTCGACCGACCCGGCGGTCGCGGCGCTGGTCCGCGAGCGCGTCGGTACGTGCGACCTGCTGCTGATCGATGCCGACGACTCGTTCGAGTCGGTACGAGCCGATTGGAACGCCTACTCCACGCTCGTCAGGCCGGGCGGAATCGTCGCGATCGTCGACTCCAGCCAAGCACGCGATTGGGACGGGCGCGAGATCGACGTCGATCGCTGCATCCTCGAACTCGACACCTGCGTGCTCGCACCAAACGGAATCCGGCTCCAGCGGATCGGCAACGATCGCGCGGTGCACTGGTACGAACAGCCGTCGAATCCGCCGACGCGGGACATCCCGGTGCCGGCGTCGATGGCGCCCACGCCACACGGCGAGCGAATCGGGACGGCCGAGGACCTGGCAGTGTGGGCGTTCGGCAAGCGTCGGTTCGCGATCCCCTCTGGTCACGCCAGCTTCGATCCGCGTCGCATCGCGGACGAAGAATACGCACTCGTCGTCCCTCTGCGCGAAGGCGATCCGCTGGCCGCTGCGCGGGCGTTCGGAATCGCCGAACAGGAACTCGCCCACGCTCGAGCCCTGTTGCTACGCGGTGACGTCGAAGGTGCGCGGGCCGTCGCCGGCGCGGTGCGACGCGACGCGCCGCAGCTCCGCGCGTGGCTCTTGGACGCGCTGGCCGAGCACCCGTACTCCCGCCGGGCGATCCTCGGGATCGGCACACTCGGCGTGTTGACCGACGAGCCGAAGGAAGGCCGAGCCTGGCTCGAGGCAGCGCTCGACCGTGACGTGACGGACACCGAGTTGCTGCAGCTCGTGGCGGCGGTTCAGCTCAGGATCGACCACGACGAGGTCGGCGCTCGCGCGACGATCGCGCAGGTCCAACGCAAGCTCGATGCGACGCGGCTGCAGTCGATCTGTGCGCAGCTCCACGACGCCAGCCCCGGGATCTGGCGCTACCCGCAGTTGCTCGAGGGTGTTCGCGGCGTGATCCAGGTCGGCGCGCACCGCGGCGAGGAGATCGACGCGTTCACGCGGGCGGGATTCACGCGGCAGTTGTTCCTCGAGCCGGACCCCGCGGCGTTCGAGGGACTGCACCGCGCGTGTCGCCGTGAGGACGGCATCGAACGACGTGCCCTCCGGTTGGCGGTCGGCGCGGCCCCCGACCACGGCGTGCTCCGCTACGCCGACGGCTCGCGCTCGGGATCGCTGTGTGCACCGCGGGTCGGGGCGTCCGAATCCGGTGCCGAGGTCGAGATCGCGACGCTCGACGAGCTCGTCGAGCAGGGTGTGATCGACCCGCGCCAGTTCGAACTGCTCGTCGTCGACGCCGAGGGTTCCGAACTCGAGGTGTTGCGCGGCGCGACGAAGCTGCTGCCGCACCTCGACGTGCTGTGCGTGGCCGTGTTCTACGAGCCGATCTACGACGGGGCGGCGAGTCCGGTCGAGATCCACGACTTCGTCGGCAAGCTCGATGAGTTCGGTTTCCTGCTGCGAGCACACGATTCGGAGGGGGACCCGCGGCGCGGCAACGCGATCTTCACGCGGGGCACGCGTCGTCGGAGGCCCGAACGATGATCCACCTGTTCCTCTACAGTACGGGGACGGCCGAGGACGTCGCGTTCGCGCGCCCGATCGTGCGGCGGCTGCACGAATCCGGTCGGTGTCGGATCACGCTGGGCGCCTGCCGCGACCACGGCGAACTGCTGCGCGACTTCGCCGACGCCGGGATCACGCTGCTGCTGTCCGACGCCGTGTGTGCGCCGCACGGCGCGCCGCTCGATCTCGCCTACCTCGCGCCGGTCGGCGCCGTGCCGATCGATACGAGCTTCCGGCAGTACGACGACACGCGGGCGTACGACTGGCGCGACGCGATCGAGGTGTTGGATCGGCAGCTCGCGGCAGTCGGCCTCGATCCGATGCTCGAGTTCGACGAGCGGGACGTGCCGATGCTCGACTTCGCGGCGGACGTCGACGTGCCTGCACTGGCTCGGCCGTCGATTTGGGTCGAGAACCGATTCGTCGCAGATCGCTTCGGCTACTTCGCCTTCGACCTCGGTCGACTGGCTCGCACGTTCCGCTCGTTCGACTTCCTGTGCACCAGGAACCCGCACGTCGACGAACCGAACGTGCTCGGTGTCGCCGAGCTGACGCCGATCCAGCACTCCAAGCTCAGCGAGCGGTGCGAACTCCTGCTCGGCATGACGAGGTTCCCGTTCTGCCTGACCTTGACCGAGACCAACCGACTCAAGCCCAAGGCGATGTGTGGCTACGACCCGCGGACGACCCCGTTGTTCTGGGACTACGCGGAGAACCCTCTCGAGATCCTCGCGACGATGGACGCGGTCGTCGACTTCGTCGCTTCCAACCTCGTGGAGCGCGTCCGATGACGACGGGGACGCTGTCCTGTCCGCTCCTGGATCACGCGCTGCATGCTGCCGCGGCGCGCGGGATCGACACGGTCGTCGTCAATGCCGCGACCCAGCGATCCGACGTGCTCGAACTCGCGGGCGCGATGGCGACGACCTGTGTGGTCGACCCCGATCGCGCGGAACTGGACCGATTCGCCGAACGGTTGGCCCGTGGCGGGATCGCGAACGTCCGTGCCTTCTCGGGTCCGGTGGGGCGCGCATTCGCCGACTTGGCACGGGCGCACTCACGGCCTGCTCTGTTCGTGCTCGTCGACGACCCGCGTGACCCAGGCGTTCGGGACGTGCTGTTCCACGTGCCTCGCGGTCAGGGCGTCATCGTCCTGGTGGAGATCGACTACCACGAGGTACGGGATCAGCTCCTGCGCTGGAGTCCCGAGCACGAGGTCGCGCGCGTCGCGATGGACGATGGGCGGATCGGTTGGGTCGTCACGCCGCAACGAACGCTCCACGTCACGTTCCTGATCGAGAAGTACACCCACGCCTACGGCGCCTCCGGCCTGTCGATCAACCTCGACAACCTCGTCGCGACCCTGCACCAGACCGGGTTCGCGAGCTACGACGTCGTGCACTACGACGAGCGCTACCACGAGAAGCGAGAGATCACGACCGCCGACATCGGCAAGCCGGCGCACGTCGACGAACACGTTCTCGTGTTCGTGCTGCACTACCACAGCCCGGCGAACCCGACCGTCGAGATGCTCGAACGCGTGAAGGCGACGGGTTCGAAGGTCGTCGGCGTCTGGCTCGACAAGCTGACGAGTCACGAGACGTCGGATCACACGCGAGTCGCCGATCTCAACGTCATCCTCGACGGGCAGAAGTTCGACGAGCCGAACGCGTGGCCGATCTACACCCCGAAGAACCCCGTCTGGTTCCGCGACGCCGGGCTGGAGCGGACGATCGACGTCAGCTTCATCGGTGAGACGCGCTACCTGAAACAGCGCCAGGACTTCCTCGAGCGGCTCGAGAACGAGACCCGGATCGACGCGACGATCGTCCGCAGCAGTGCGGCCGACACGAGGCGGAGCCTGTCGATCGCGGACTACGCGCGCGTGCTGCAGACGTCCAAGATCTCGGTGGCGTTGACGAAGGACTCGGTCAAGCAGCTCAAGGGCCGGATCTTCGAGACGATGCACTGCGGTGCCGTGCTCGCCTGCGACCCCAATCCCCACGTCGCGGCGTACTTCACGCCCGACGTCGAGTACGTCTCGTTCCGCACCTACGACGAGCTCGTCGAGAAGTGTCGCTGGCTGCTCGACCACCCGGTCGAACTCGAGCGGATCCGCCGCGCCGGCCACGAGAAGTGCGTGAAGTACTACAACCACCGCGTGTTCTGGCAGAGCCTCCTCGCGCGGGTCGGTGTCCTACCCGGGAGTTTCCCGACGGAGTCAGCATGACCGCCCAACGCGTCTACATGGGAGAGTTCAACCTCCTGATGAACGGCACGACCTATCTGCCGCTCGTCTCGGGGATCCTGCGCGCACACGCGGAGCGTGACGAGACCGTGCGCGAGCACTTCGCGTTCGAGCCGTTCCGCTTCCACATCGACGAGGTGGATCGGATCGTCGACTCGTACGTCGACCCGGCGGTGGCGACGTTCTCGGTGTCGATGTGGAACGCGAAGCTGAGCCTCGCCGTGGCCGAGCGCGTCAAGCAGCGCTACCCGGACTGCCTGGTGGTGTTCGGGGGTGCGAGCGTGCCACACGTTCCGCACGAGTTCCTGCGCGAGCACCCGGCGATCGACGTCGCGGTGCGCGGCGAGGGCGAAGATGCGTTCGTCGAAATCCTGCGCCGCGTCGGAGGACAGACGCGTCCGGCCGCGGTCGATCTCGATGACATTCCGAACACCACGTGGCGGACGCTCGACGGGGAGACGCGCTCGTGCAAGCGGGATTGGCCGATGGAGCGGGACCTGGACGTGTATCCCTCGCCGTACCTGGCCGGGATGTACGACGACGTGTTCGCTCGACATCCCGAACTGCGATTCCAGGCGATCGTCGAGACCAACCGAGGCTGTCCATTCAAGTGTACGTTCTGCTACTGGGGCAAGGGCGGCCTGTCGCGGAAGTTCCGCTTCCACTCGATCGAGCGCGTTCGCGCGGAGATCGACTGGATGGCGGATCACGAGATCCGCTACGTGTTCAACGCCGACTCGAACTTCGGGATGCACCGGCGTGACCGCGAGATCGCCGAGTACCTGGTCGAGAGCAAGCAGCGCACCGGCTTCCCCGAGAAGTTCCGCACGTGCTACGGCAAGAACACCGACGAGAAGATCTTCGCGATCGGCAAGCTGTTCCACGAACACGAGCTCGAGAAGGGCGTGACGATCAGCTACCAGAGCGTCGACGAGGGCGTGCAGTCGAACATCAAGCGTGACAACATCAAGCTGTCGTGCGCGCGCGAACTGCAGCGCCGTTTCAACGACAGCGGCGTGCCCGTCTACACCGAGCTGATCCTGGGGTTGCCCGGCGAGAGCTACGAGTCGTTCGTCACCGGGATCGACCGGGTGCTGAGCAGCGGGCTCGAGAACCAACTGTTCATCTACATCTGCCAGATCTTCCCGAACACGGACCTTGACGCGCCGGACTACCGCGCGAAGTTCGGGATCCAGACCCGGACGATCGATCTGCTCGAGATCCACGGCCGCGTGCGGGCCGATGGCTGGATCCAGGAGGAGGAGGAGATCGTCGTCGGCACCGATGCGATGCCGGTGGAGGACTGGCGGCGATCGCTGACACTCGCGTGGGTCACGATGGCGATCCACAGCATGAAGCTCGGATCGTTCGTGCTCGGCTATCTGGCCGAGCGGCACGGGATTCGTCACTCGGAGTTCCTGCGTCACCTCGCTGACGGAGCGTGGGTGGGCGACGAGTATCCGATCCTCTCGAGCGAGCTCGGGACGTTCCGCGCCAAGATCGACGCATTGCTCGCCGGCCAGGGTCGCGGTTGCGTCCTGCCGGAGTACGGCGACATCTATTGGGACGAGGAGGAGGCTTGTTTCCTGCGGATCTCGCGCGACTTCGACGCGTTCTACGACGAGCTGCTCGGACTCACCGAGGAGTTCCTCGAAGCGCGGGGTGTGTCGTTCGGCTTCGAGGAGCTGTCCGCGGTGTTGCGCTACCAGAACCTCGCGATGCCGCGGCCGAGCGGTCGGGAGCGGAGCCAGGTCGGGTTCGACTGGGAGGTCGCCGAGTACTTCGAGGCTCTGCACACGACCGAGCCGATCGAGCTGCGACGCGGGCATGAGGTCATCGAAGCCGTGCAGACTCTGTTCGATGGGGATCTGCCGCGGTTCGCGCGGGAGACGATCCTATGGGGTCGGAAGAGCGGGACGATGCTCGCGCGGTTGCATCGGAGTGATGTGCGGATGGCGGATGTGGCGTCGGTGTGACGGGATTTCGGCGTTTCTGGCTCGCGAGCGCTCGGGATCGAAGGCAAGACGTGGGGGCTCCCC
>JAGQQZ010000215.1 GCA_020425915.1 Planctomycetota bacterium
AAGGTCCGCGAGCAGCTCGTGCGGACGGGACTCCGCAGTCAGGAACACGCGCAGGCGTTCGGCCGCTTCGTCGAAGCGACCGACGTCGGCCAGCAGTCGGGCATCGCACTGCGCCAACGCAGGACGGTCGCCCGCACTCCGGATCGCCGCGTCGACGACGGCGACGGCGCCCGCATGGTCTTCGATCGAGGCGAGATGCTCCGCGAGGGCTACGGCGGCAGCCGCTCCGACATCACCGCCCTCCGCGACGAGGTTGCGCAGGCCACGTTCGGCGCGGGACGGGTCTGCGGTGTCGAGGTCGGCGACCCATCGCGCGAGTTCCGGCGGAACCGAGTCCATGCTCCGAGTCTCGACGACTCGCGCGACGACCACCGGAGTGGTGGTCGAGCAGCCGAGCAAGCCGAGCAAGCCGAGCAGGAGGAGACCGTGGACGCGTCGCACGCGCGGAAGGTATTAGGAACGTCGGAGTGACTCCACCGCGTTCGCACCGAACCTCGGGACTTCGACCGAACGATCACGCATGATCGCCTTCGATGCCGATTCCATCGCTCCGCATCCGCCGCGACCTGCTTCGAACCGCTCGCGACGCGGCGCGCGTAGTCGGGCCGTTCGTAGCGAAGCGGCATCGCCCCTATCCGCGCAGCGCCCGCCGCAAGGGACCGGGCGACTTCGTGACCGAGACCGACGTGGCGGCCGAGCGGAAGCTCGGCAAGATGCTCCTGTCCCGATACCCGGACCACGGGTTCCTCGGCGAGGAGACGAAAGCCGTTCGGCTCGACGCGGAGTACGTGTGGGTCGTCGATCCGATCGACGGGACCAGCAACTTCGCACAGGGGCTGCCTCTGTTCGCCGTGTCGATCGCGTGCCTGCACCAGGGAGAGCCGATCGCGGCGGCGTGCTGGACCGCGCCCGAGGGCGTGGTCCACAGCGCGGGGCACGGGCTCGGGGCGTTCCGCGAGCGCCGGCGGCTCAGCGTCCCCCGCGCGCGACTCGACGACTCGGCCGTCGTCGGCGTCCAGTGGTATCGCGACCACGACGGTGATCTCCGATTCGCGCGCTCGATCGTGGAGACCGGCGTGCGGGTCCGGGTGTTCGGCAGCACGGTCACCGAACTCTGCGACGTCGCCACCGGTCGACTGCACGCGAACGTTCAGGAACAGGGCAAGCTGTGGGACTTCGCCGCCGCGGCACTCATCGTGCTCGAGGCCGGGGGGCGATTCACGACCTGGGCCGGCGATCCCGTGTTCCCGATCGACCGGGTCGATTCGAGCCGGCACTACCCGAGCATCGCGGCGAGCCCGAACGTGCACCGGCGCCTCGTGGAACTGCTCGGGTCGCACTGATCGCTCTCGTTTCGGATTCGGAACGAACGCATCCCCGAACGCCGCGAGCGCCGCCGTCGGGGCACCCGGCACTCGAGTTGCATTCGGGGCGCGTGGCGATTCACGCCGAAGCCGGTCGCAGGCCTTCCGCGAGGAATCACTGATGAAGACCCTGATCTGGGGCGGGCTCGCCGTCGCGACCCTGTCCATCGCTGCCGACCTTCCCGCTCACGGCGGGGTGTACCGTGGCCCCGGCGACACCGTGCCATCCCCACCCTCGGGTGGCCGCGGTTCCACTCCCGGTCCCGACGGCCCCGAGACGCCGGTCCCGGGACAACCCTCGTTCCCCGACACCGGTGGACCGTCGACCGGCGGTGGCGGTCCTCCCACCGGCGGTGGCGGGCGGCGGGGCCAACCGCGTGGCAGCAGCCCGACCACCGGCGGCGGCATGGAGGTCGGCGACGACCTGACGCGCTGGGAGTTCTGGTGGGAGTTCAACAAGGACCCGTTCATCCAGCTCAAGCGAGCCATCCATGCGAACGTCGCCACGACGGGAGGCGACGAGTACTTCATGGGCTTCGGCAAGGTCGCGGAGTCGAAGAACAGCCTGCGACCGTCGGAGTCGCAGATCGTCGACGAGATCCTCCCGCGGTTGAAGGAAGCGCTCGACGCCACCGATCAGCGCGACATCACGTCCGCGTGCATGGTCGCGATGGGCAAGATCGGCAGGGACCACCGGGACTTCGGAATTCTCGACATGTTCCGGACTCGACTGACGTCGCGTGATCTCGAGGTCCGCCAGACCGCTGCGCTGTCGATGGGCATCTCGCAGATGACGGAGTCGATCGACGACCTGATCGCGATCGCGATGGACACGAAGCGCGGCCGCGAACTCTGCGCGCGGACCGAGATCGACGACCCGACTCGATCGTTCGCCGCCTACGGCTGCGGCCTGGTCGCGTGGGCGACGAGCGACGCCGAGCTCAAGGGCAAGGTGTTCGAACAACTCTCGAGGATCGTCGCGGACCGATCGATCTCCGACCGCAACATCCGCGTCGCGGCGATCCAGGCGATCGGCCTGCTCCGTCCGGATCCGAACGACGCGCGCGGCCGTGAGCTCCTTCGACGCTGCTACGAGAGTCTCGTCGACCAGTACTGGCGTCGCGAGGTCGGACCGGGCGAACAACTGATCCAGGCGCACGTCCCGACCGCGATGTCGAAACTGCTGCTCGCTTGTCCCGACGCCGACCTGCGGAAGGACCTGCAGGACGACCTCCTCCGAACGCTGGCCGGCAAGTCCAGGATCCAGCGCTCGAAGCAGCAGATCCATCAATCCTGTGCGCTGGCGCTCGGACAACTGGCTACGCCATCCGACGCACACGTCTCGAAGGCGCTTCTCGACTACTACAAGAAGGGGAAGGACCAGCAGACGCGGTACTTCTGCCTGATGGCCCTCGGTCAGATCGGCGGCGACCAGAACCGCGATGCTCTCCTCGAAGTGCTGCAGAAGGGCGGCAAGGCGATCGTCAAGCCTTGGGCCGCGATCGCCTTGGGCGTTCTGTGCTTCGATCGACTCGAAGCCGGCGGCCCCGTCGATCCTCTGGTCGGTCGCGCGATGCACGCCCGGCTCCGGGAGGTCAAGGCTCCGCAGGCGATCGCCGGGTTGGCGATCGGACTCGGCCTCGCCCGCTACCAGGACTCGGCCGACGAGATCCGGGCACTGCTCGAGAAGCACCAGAACAAGGACGACGTCGCGGGCTACCTGTGCATCGCGCTCGCCCTGATGGACGACCGCAGGGCGATCCCCGCCATCCGGCAACTCGTCGAGACTTCGGATCGTCGCCCCGCCCGGCTGACGCAGGCGTCGGTCGCGCTCGGCAAGCTCGGCGACATCCGGGTCGCAGAGTTGCTGACCGAGAAGCTGACCGAGGACTCGACGATCCTCGCGCGCATGAGCGCAATCGCTTCGGCACTCGGCCTGATCGGCGACTCCCGTTCGGTCAAGCCGCTGGGCGACATGCTGCTCGACGATTCGCTCAGTGACCTCACACGAGCATTCGCCGCGGTCGCGCTCGGCGGTGTCGCGGACAAGGAGGACCTGCCCTGGAACAGCAAGATCGGGCAGAACATCAACTACCGCGCCGCGGTCGAGACCCTGACCAACCAGCAGTCCGGCATCCTCGACATCCTGTGACGTCTCGCGGGGCAGCCCCGGGCGGCTGTCCCGCAGTTGTTGTTTCGAATGCGTAACAGACGTGACGGTCCCGTCCCCGCGATCGACTCGATGGGCCTGGACACGGGCTGCGGGATCGCG
>JAGQQZ010000216.1 GCA_020425915.1 Planctomycetota bacterium
CGTTCGACGTGAACTATGGACCCGTCTCCTCCACCGACGGACTCGTCGGATTCACCGCGGGCCATGGAGCCATCCCGCGCGACCCTGTGGACATCGACGTCGACCTAGTCAACGGATGGTTGCCTGGCTACGACAACCGCCCGTTGGCGCTGGCCGCCACCCCGGGCCTGCGGCCGCGTCTGGGCTCGACGTTCTCGTTCGAACTTCGCGAAGTTCCACCGACGGCGATGGCCGCCGCGATCTTCTTCGGCTTCGCCCGTCTCGAACCGGCCGTGGACCTCACGCCGGTCGGGATGCCTGGGTGCGAGTTGTCGATCGCACGGATCGTCGCGACGAAACCGCTCGCGATCTCCGGCGACGTGGTGACCGCCTCGCTGTCGATCCCGGCGAACCCCGCCCTCAGCGGACTCACGGCGATCTGCCAGGCCGTCGTCGCCGGAATGCCGAACGTCGTACCGTCGACGCTCGGATCCTCGAACGCGCTCGAACTCACCATCGGCAGCAACTGAAGCACTCACGAACGCGAGCGAGGTCGGCGCAATTCGGACGCGCCTGATACCGTTTCCGGCACCATGTCGGCTCGACAGCTGTTCTGGCCAGCCGCGATCGCGATCGTCGTCGCGGCCCTGGCGCTGCTGCTCTCGACGTCGTCGGCGCCCGAGATCGGCGGAGCGCCCGACGCCGTGTCGTCGCGCGAACCCGACGAGCAACCCCTCGTCGCCGATCCGACCGAGCGCACGGATCTCGATGTCCGCCCACGCTACCGCCTGAGCGGTCGCGTTCGCGGCGTCGAGGGGATCCCGATCGACGGTGCACGCGTGGTCGTCCGCCGGGGCGCAGCGTCCGACGAGACCGCCGTGCTCGCGAGCGCGATGGCCGCGTGGATCGCGCGTGGGGAACGCGGATCGCTCCACGTCGAAGCGGACGGCCCGGTCCTCGCGGAGGCCACGCTGCACGGAGGCTCCGTCGAGGAAGCGTTCCGCATCGATGATCTGGCCGAGCGTCACGTGCGAATCACGATCGAACACGACTACTACGCACTGCCCGAACCCGTGCCCGTCCACGTCGCGGAACTCGCAGACGTCGCCGACGCCGGCCTGCTCCAACCGCTCGCGGGCGGGAAGGTCGTGGGCACGATCCGGGATACTCGACTCGCCGGCTCGCTCCCGGTCCGCCTCGTTGCCGAATTCGATCCCGCCGACCTGATGCTGGCCCCCGCCCGGATCCTGTCGCTCGGGTTCCGGTCCGGAACGCGACGAGCCGAGTCGGACCAGCGAGGCCGATTCGAGTTCCGCGCCGTGTGGCCGAGCCACGAGGCACGCGTGGCGATCCACGCCGGCGAACGCTTCGGTCTGGCCGGCCCGTTCGAGGTCGTCGCCGGCACCACGACCGAGATCGAAGTCCCGATGCACGTCGGCGGTCGACTCCGCGTCAGGGTGACCGACGACGCCGAGCTGCCGGTCGAAGGAGCGCGGGTACGCGCCCGCGCCGCCTCGACGACCGGCCTGTTCGGCCGCACCGAACTCGCCCACACGGCGGTGTCCTCGGCGGACGGGCGCTGCACACTGCAGGGTTTCGCCGCCGAACTCCATGAGGTCACCGTCACCGCACCCGGCTTCCTCGCGGCGACGAGAACGGTCGAGCTCGACGCGCACGGCGGCGACCTGGAAGTGCAGTTGTCGCGCGGTGGCTCCGTCGCCGGACGAGTCGTCGACCCCGACGGACATCCGATCGCGAACGCCGGCGTCGCGTGGCAGGAGAGCGTGAGCGTCCCGGTGATCGGCGACATCGGAGCCTTCCTCGGCACCGACCTCATGTGCGCCGTCGCGAAGTCGTCACACACGCGATCCGACGACCAGGGCCGATTCCATCTCACGGGCATCCCACCGGGGACGGATGTCGTCTCGCTGGTCGCGGCGCACGATGACTGGATCGGCGGTCTCACCCCGAGCGTTCCGGTCGGATCGGCGGACGCGACCATCACGCTCGGGGCACCGGCCCGCATCGTCGGCCGCGTGATCCGACGCAGCGGCGACCGTCCGCTGACGGCTTTCACCGCGGAGACCCGCGTGCCGATGGCGATGTTCATCGATCGACCCAGCCGGATGACCGCGGTGGCGGATTCCGAGGACGGACGCTTCGCGATCGAGCGCGTCCCTCCGGGACGCTCCACCCTCCGGGTCGTCGCTCCGGGCTTCGCACCCGTCGACCAACGCATCCGCACGCGCGCCGGCGAGACGCTCGACGTCGGCGACATCGAGCTCCACCAGGGCGTCACCGTCCGAGGCATCGTGCGCGACGCGCGGGGCGAACCGGTCGAAGACGCGAGCATTCGACGCAAGGTCAACGGCCTCGGCGACAACCCCCTGCTCGCACCGTTCCTGCTCGGCCGCGGAGTTCGGAGCGACGCGCGCGGCCGATTCGAGCTGACCTGCCTGCCGACCGGCAAGTTCGCGCTGATCGCGACGGCGAAGGGTTTCGCGCCCGGCGAATCCGAACGGATCGCCGGCGTGGTCGGCGACGTGTTCGAGGGCGTCGTCATCGAACTCGGCGCAGGCGGAACCGTCGAAGGGCGACTCCTGCTCGCCAATGGCGAGGACGCCGCCGACTGGGCGATCTTCCCCGAGAGCCACTCGCACGGCGCCACGCGCCTCGTCCGGCCGGATGCCGACGGGTCGTTCCGGATCGAGGCGCTCGATCCCGGCCGCTACAACATCTCGGCATTCGACATGGCAACCGCACCATCGCTCGCGGAGCGGTTCGTCGACGGCACCGACACGGCCGGGATGGTTCGCGACATGTTCGGCAGCGTCGTGCTGCGGATCTGCACCGTGCGAGCGGGCGAGACGACGTTCGTCGAACTCGATGCCAGCGGGCGCAGCGCAGCCGGACGTTCGGTCCGAGGAACGGTCACGATCGGCGGCCGCGCGCTGGCCGATGGTTGGATCGAGATCGAACGGATCACCGGCCGGCGAACGATGCTGCCGATGGCGATCGTCGAGAACGGTCGATTCGCAGCACGCGTCGGCCATCCCGGCCGCTATCTCCTCCAGGTCCGCCGAGGGATCTTCATGGCGCCGGTCGGTGACCCGAAGACCATCGAGGTCGACGACTCGGAGGATGCTCGGATCGAACTCGAGTTCCCGGGCGGGCGCATCGGCGGCCGCGTCGTGCACGATGCGTCCGGTGACCCTCTCGCCGGAGCCGTCGTCAAACTCGTGTCGACGCAACAGCGCGGCGGCAAGGACCCGGTCGGCTTCGGTTTCGAGATCACGGGAGAAGACGGGTCGTTCGAATTCGTCGGCCTGGACGAAGGCGACTACACCCTGATCGCCGACGAACACCTCTCGCCGGCGGGCGGCGCCCGTCGAGGCGGCAGGCTCGAAGGGCTTCGGCTCGACCCCGGCGAATCCCTCGACCGGCTCGAACTCCGCGCCAGACCGAGCGCCGGTGTGTCCGTCGCAGTCGTCGACGGACAGGGGTCGCC
>JAGQQZ010000217.1 GCA_020425915.1 Planctomycetota bacterium
GCGACGGACGGCACTAGCCGGCGCAGCCGACGCAGCGGCTCGCGAACGGCAGGAACTCGAGGCGGTCGTCCGCGATCGGTCGCTGGCACGTCTCGCAGGTCCCGTAGGTTCCCGCGTCGATCCGCGCCAGCGCATGATCGATCTGCTGCAGCTCGGACAGCGCGTTCGCGTCGAGCAGTTCCATCGTCTCGTCGTTCGTCATCTCGCCCGCGCGCTCTTCGCTGTCGGCCGCCCGCGGTTCGTCGCGGTGGTGGATGTGCTTCTCGATGCGTTCGTGGCGACTCGTGAGTTCGTTGCGCAACGCGAGCAACTTGGTGCGGACTTGGTCGAGGTTCATGTCGGATCGTCGAGGGGAGGCGAGCGGCGTCGCCGGCCGGTCCATGCGAAGCGACCATGATCGAGACTCGGCTCGGATCACGCCACTTCGACACGAGACATCTCGACACCCCGGTTCGGTCGGAAACTCGAAGTCCCCGTCCCATCGGGGGCTCGCCCGTTCTTCGGATATGGGCCAGTTCTAGGGCCTGACGTTTTCTTGACTCAGTCCAAGAAGCGCTGTAAACCGTCCTCCGTGAATACCGACCCCGGCGAACTCCTGCGACAGCACGGCCTGCGCGTCACCGCGCAGCGCCTCGCGGTGCTCCGAGCGGTCGCCCGCCACCCGCACGGCACGGCCGACGTGATCGCCGAGTCGGTCCGCGGCGAGATCGGGGCCATCTCCCGGCAGGCGGTCTACGACGCCCTCGCGCTGCTGACGGAGAAGAGTCTGATCCGCCGGATCCAGCCGGCGGGTTCGCCCGCGCTGTTCGATCCCCGCGTCGGTGACAACCATCACCACGTGATCTGCCGTCGGTGCGGCAAGGCCGTCGACGTCGACTGCGCGGTCGGCTCGGCTCCGTTCCTGACCGCGGCCGCCGACTCGGGCTACGAGATCGACGAGGCGGAAGTCCTGTATTGGGGCACCTGTCCCGGGTGTCTCGCGGAAGCGTCGACGGCTGAGGAGTGACGTCGCGATTCCACAACCATGCAACGGAACACCATCTCTCAACCAGTTGATCAGGAGAAGTCTCATGACGGAGACCACATCATCGAGAATTCGAACCCGTGGAGTTGGCGCGCGCCGGCTCGGTCTTCCCGCCCTCGGCCTCGCGTTGATCGCAGGTAGTTGCGCGATGCCCGAACACGATCAGATGGCGGAGTCGTCGGGCGGCAAGTGTCCGATGGGCATGGGCGCCGTGACGGAGGCATCGCACCGGCACACCGCGGCGGGCGGCTACTCGAACGCCGATTGGTGGCCGAACCAGCTCAACCTCGACATCCTCCAGCAGAACCCGCCGATGGCGAATCCGATGGGTGATGACTTCGACTACGCGGCCGAGTTCAAGACGCTCGACCTCGCCGCCGTCAAGCAGGACATCGCCGCGCTGCTGACCGATTCGCAGGACTGGTGGCCGGCCGACTACGGCAACTACGGCGGGCTCATGATCCGCTTGGCGTGGCACAGCGCCGGCACGTATCGCATCTCGGACGGCCGCGGCGGTTCGGGATCCGGGACCATCCGCTTCGCGCCGCTGAACAGTTGGCCGGACAACGCGAACCTCGACAAAGCGCGTCGCCTGCTTTGGCCGGTCAAGAAGAAGTACGGCCGAAAGCTGTCCTGGGCCGACCTGATCGTGCTCGCTGGCAACGTGTCCCTCGAGACGATGGGCTTCGAGACCTTCGGCTACGCCGGTGGTCGCGAGGACGTCTACGAACCCGAGAAGGACATCAACTGGGGTCCGGAATCGAAGTGGCTCGGTGACCAGCGGTTCTCCGACGACCGCGAGCTCGCCAACCCGTTGGCGGCTTCGCAGATGGGTCTGATCTACGTCAACCCAGAAGGTCCGAACGGTAACCCCGACCCGCTGCTCGCCGCGCACGACATCCGCATCACGTTCGGACGCATGGCGATGAACGACGAGGAGACCGTCGCGCTGATCGCCGGCGGACACACGCTCGGCAAGGTGCACGGTGCCGCCGACCCTCGCAAGTACGTCGGCCCGGAGCCCGAAGGCGCGAGCCTCGAGGAGCAGGGACTCGGCTGGAAGAACTCGTTCGGCACCGGCGCAGGACCCGACACGATCACCAGTGGCCTCGAAGGCGCGTGGACCTACACCCCGGTGAAGTGGTCGCACGACTACTTCGAGAACCTGTTCGAATACGAGTGGGAACTCCACCGGAGCCCGGCCGGCGCGCAACAGTGGCACCCGAAACCGGGGCAGACGAAGCGCACCACTCCGGATGCCCACGACCCGAGCAA
>JAGQQZ010000218.1 GCA_020425915.1 Planctomycetota bacterium
GCGGGCGAGGTTCCGCGAAGCGGGTGTGCCGCCGCTCGTCGCGGCGATCGGCGTGCCGCTCGCGGGAGTCGCGGCGGACTTCGACGGCGATGGAGACGTCGACCTCATGTTGTTCCACGCGTTCCCGTTGCTCTATCTGCAGACGGGTCCGATGCAGTTCACCGACGTGACGTCGACGCGAATGCCCGGGACGCCGATGGGGTTCGTGCCGAACCTGTTCGTGTCGGCGCGGGTCGGTGATCTGAACGGAGACGGATCGCTGGACGTGGTCGTGGACTACAACCACGCGGGACCGCCGATGACCTTGCTCAACGACGGCTCTGCGACGTTCGCGCTCGGTAGCCTGCCCGGCAACTTCGCGTTCCGCGATTCGCGGAACCAAGTCGAGTTGTTCGACGCGGACGGTGACGGAGATCTCGACGCGCTGCGCTCGAGTGCCTCGGCGTACTTGCCGACGATCCATCCGGACGAAGGGACCGTGCTGTTCCTAAACGACGGGACGGGTGCGTTCCCGACCTGGCAGAGGCTGTCGATCTTCGGTTCGAGCCTCGTCGTCGCGGACTTGATCCCGGGGACCGGTCCGGGACGCGACGTTGTGATGCGCGCGTACGCAGGTGACGCCTTCCAGCTCCTGTTCAACGACGGGACCGGCCACTTCGTTCCGTACGCAGCGTTCCCGTCTCCTTCGACTCGAAGCCGCGCGATGGCGTGTTTCGATGTCGACCTGGACGGCGACGACGATGTCGTGATCGGGGGCGAGGCGCTGGTCCGGAATCGGCGCGAGAGCGCACTCGGCTTTCGGACGGAAGTCGTCGGGATGCCCGGCAACGAGATCGGCGACGGGGAACTCGTCGTCGAGGACTTCGACGGCGACGGATTCGGTGACGTCCTGATGAGTGACGGGACGTTGTTGCTCAACGATCGGACCGGCCGATTCGGCGATGCCGGTTCGGGTCGCTTCTCCGATCCGATCGACTCACCGAGCTTCTTCCGCTGGGGGGTGGGGTCGCCGCCCCTCGCCGAGTACGTCGGCGACGTCGACGGGAACGGCTACGTCGACGTGCTCGACGGGACTCGAGTCGTGTACGGTCTCGGCGACGGACGCTGGTCGTACGGGGACGCGACCCGATTGGCGGCATTGCAGCACCCACAGCTCGCCGACCTCGATGGTGACGGACGTAGCGACATCGTTGGGCAGGGCTCTCCCGTCACGATCCTCATGAGTCGAGGCCACGAGACGTTCTCGGACGAGTCGGCGTGGCGCATCCATCCGCAGACCGTCGGGCCCCTGTTCGCACTGGGTCGCGTCGACGGCGACGACGCGATCGACCTGATCGTCCTCCACGGCCCGAATGCCGAGGTTCTCCGGAACGACGGGGCGGGTGTCTTCGATGCACCTCGAGTCATCGGACCGGTCGCGTCATGGCTCGTCGTGCACGACATGGATGCAGACGGTGATGGCGAAGTCATCAGTTGCCCGCACTTCTACGTCAACCTCGGTGCCGCAGGCTTCGTCGACGAGTGGGCCATCCGGATGCCGAACTCGATCTGTGGTGGGTACGTGGGGGACTTCCTGGACCTCGAAGGAGACGGCGACGAGGACATCGTCTGGTCCATGCCGGACCAGACCCACGTGCTGTTGATCAACGACGGGAATGGCGTGTTCCAGACGGGGGCGGTGCTGCCGTTCCATCGGTTGAGCGCCTCCGACGTCGACGACGATGGTGACGTCGATCTCTACGCTCCGGATCGCGCGCTGATCAACGACGGCACGGGCACCTTCGTCGAAGATCCGACGGGTCGGTACCTCGTCGATGGTCGAGCCCCGCTCGCGGACCTCGACGGTGACGGCGACGACGATGGGATCGCGTTCGGTCGGACCGTCGCGAACCGCACGCGACAGATCGAGGCGCCGTATCTCGCGCGCCGCGGCGAGAACTACACGGTCTGTGTTGTTTCGATGCCTGGTGGTCCGGTCGGCCAGCGCGCCGTCGGTGCGTTCCTGTCGTTCGGCGAGGTCCGCACGCCGCTCGGGTCGATCGGCGACTGGTGGCTCGAGCCGCGCACCATGGTGGCGCTCCCCGGAGGGCTGCTCGGGCCGGCCGAGACGGAGTTCGAGGTCTCGTTCACGATCCCGACCACGGTCCCGAACGGTCGCCGCTTCGCGCTGCAGGGGCTGATCCTGGACTTTGCGCGGGGCACGGTTCGAGCGACGAACAAGCTGTCGGAGCAGGTCTACTGACGAGCGGCGGGGCACGCGCCCGCGAATGCGACCAGCGTGCACCGCTCGGGCGGCGACACGCGTCGAATCGGTGCAGTGGTCGTCATGTTGCGATGCTGGTCGTTCCCGCCATCGTCGCCTAGAGCGTCACGACGATCGTTCGCGCCCACGACAGATTCACGCACAGCGGTCCACCCGGATCCGCGACGCAGCCACTCTGTACGCAGAACGTGAAGCCGAGTCATGGGTGAGCGAGGTCCCGGACGGATTCGCTACGGATGGGAGGGTCGGGCGTGCCTTCCGGCGAGTTCTCACGTTGCGTGTTGTCAGGTTTCTCCAGTTCGGGTCAAGCCTGGGAAACAGGAGTTGACCCATGCACACGAAGTTCGACCTGGCGCTGCTCGCCGGCGCGACTCTCTCACTGGCGATCGTCCCCGATGCGCTGGCCCAGATCGTCTGCGAACCGCCGATCCACTACGGCAGCGGAACGGCGGGCGCGACGGGGTATCCACCCGTGCTGACGACCGGAGGCCGACCTGCGCGCGCTGGCGATCCCGAGTTCTCGATCGACGCGTCGTTGATCGCTGCGAACTCACAGGTCGCGCTTCTCATCTCGACGAACGCGCTGTCGACGACTGCGCTCGGCGCCTCGATCCTGGTCGACCCGTCGACGCTCGTGGGAACCGTCTCAAACGTCAGCACGCCGCTCGGTCAGGCCTCGTTCCCATTGCCGCTTCCTCCGGGTGCGTCGTTGGTCGGCCGCACGTTCTACGCCCAACTGCTCGCTCTCGACGCGGGTGCGCCCCAGGGGCTGGCGACGAGCTCTGGCCTGGAACTCACGATCTGCGACGCGTCGCCGGAGCGGAACATCCGAGACTGGGAAGCGACGTGTCACAGCCAACCGAATCCCACGTGCACGATCGGGCAGCCTGGACTCGAGAGCTACAGCGATGCCTCGGGTGCGTACGAGTGGCCTGCGGTCCGGGTGGAGTTCTCACGCAACATGGCGATCACGCGGATCGCCGGAGTCGGAGCGACGGCCACGGAGGACTACGCGAACCTCCAGGTCACGCTACACGTCTTCCAACGCGAGTCGTACCTCGGGGCGGGCGGTCCCAGCTACTCGATCCCGAACCTGACCCTGCGCAACCCGAACCCGCCGGTGTTCGGTGGGACCAGTGTTCTCGGTGTTCCGAACCGCTACTTGGAGTTCGACGTGACAGGTCTCGACGTCTGGGCAGACGGCCCGATGACCCTTTTCCTGGTCATCGAGCGGCCGAACTCTGGTCCGGGTGGCCTCGTCTGGTCGATGACGCGGCCGTCGTTCCCGCGTGCGGACCTTCGCACCTCGGACGCGTTGCGCCCGAGTTGGGAGAACCTCGGAGCAGATGGTCAGACGTCTGGCGTCGTGGCGATCGACGTCTTCGCGCGTGACATGTGCGCAGACTTCGAAGTGACCTTGAACGACTTGCTGATCGAACTCTACACGTCGACCTTGCCCGAGTTGCACGCTGCCGCCGAGTCGGTCGGCCACGAAATCTGCGCGCCGCTCTACATCATGGAGCGCCCCGACGACGGCAGCACCCCGCGACTGCGCTGGCAGTTGCCTGACATCTACGGCAACTACTGCTTCTCGGACGGGATCCGAACTCAGTGCCTGACACCGATCGAGGCTGCGGCCGCAGCGATGACTCAGCCGGGATCGGTCTCGGCGTGGCTGTGCGTCTACGAGCTAGGAACATCGACGCCATCGTGGCAGCCAATCCTGTTGACAAGTCGGTACTGCCAGCAATTCTAGCCAGGTCGTCGGTGGCCGTTCCTCCGGCGGCACCGACGGTTCGTGAATACCGCGGTAAGCAGGCGATCTCGACGAGCAAGGTAGGCAGATGCGATTCCACACCGGAACTTCAGCGCCGATTCGCCGCCAGACTCCTCCGCTATACTCGGATCGAGCCGAACCGGACCCTCACGATCCCCGCGCTGCTCTCTCTCGCATGAACTCCGCTCCGACCCTGGTGTCCGTCGCCTTCGCGGCGTCGAGTCTACTCTTCGGCTGCGGATTCGGTTCGGCGGGAATCGTTGCCGCTTCGTCGTCGGATTCGGACAGTCCGTCGATCGTGCCGTCGCTGACCAGCTTCCAGGTGAGGTCCATCACGACCGGAAGTGGTACTCGACAGTCTCCGGTCGAGATCGAGTTGAGCTTGACGGATTCGGGGTCGAATCCGGCGACGGTGGAGTTGCTGTATCAGCTGCCCGGCGAGGCGATGCCGCGTCGCATGGATCTCGATGGGCGACCGAATCCCGTCGTGGCGATGACGTCCCCCAATGGAGTCACGCACGCATTCGACTGGGACTTCGAGGCCGCAGCAGGGATGCCTGGCGATGGAAGCTACGTGGAGGGCGTGCGGCTGCTCGCGCGGATCGTCGATGCCCCGGGTCAGAGCGAAGTCGTCCGCTTCGTCGACGTCGGCCTCGGCAACGACGAGCCGACGATCGGGCTCGGACCGGTGACCGTGAGAGACGATGGGATCGTGACGATGTCGTTCAACGTGGCGGATTCCTCCGACGATCTGGTCGACGTGGCGGTGGGCTTCAGCGTCGATGGCGGAGCCACCTGGCTTCCGGCCCGACCCGTAGGATTGGGCTCGCTGGTCGGGACTCCGGTGCCGACGTTCGTCGACGTGAGCGCCCCGCGCGCAGGCTCACCGGACATCAGTTTCGCCTGGGACACGAATCACCCGACTCAGCTCGCGCAGGTCGATCGCGACGTCACGATCCGATTGACGCCGCACGATGGACTCGTCGCGGGCGATCCGGTGTTCACGGACGCGTTCCGTATCAACAACAACGCCGAGCCTACGGTCTCGATCGACCAAGCGTCGTTCGCGCTGAACACGGACGGCCGCCGTGGTGTTCCGATCCGCTACGAGGTCGACGACGAGGAAGGCGACCCGGTTCGCGTGCTGTTCCAGTGGCGTCGCGAGGGCGAGGACTTCGTCGATGTCGACCCAGCGCTCGGACCCGAGGAGATCCTGGCGAAGCTCGAGGACTCGAAGTGGGTCGCAGAGCACCGCGTGTGCGTGCCGTTCCCGCGATTCGCGCGCGGTGACGCTCGCGGCGCCAGCGGAACGGTGATCCGACTGCCGGAGTTGTCGGGCGAGGAGTCGTGGATCCTGCAGCAGGGGGTCGAAGGCCGGGAGATCGAGTTCCTGCGCGGGTTCGAGTTCTCCGACATCACGGCCGGCTGGTCGACGCAGACGCTGACCGCTCCGGTGGCGGCTCTGCCGGAGCGCGACGGGCGGCGGTTGCTGGTCCTCGATCGCGACTTCGGCAACGGCGTGCTCCTCGAGGTCGACGGCGCGAACGGGAGCGTGGTCCGCGCGATCGCGTCGTCGATCCCCGGCGAACCCGTCGTCATGGCCCGCGACCTCGATCGACGACGAGTCCTCGTCGTGACGGCTTCGAAGACGGACTGGACGTTGTGGCGGATCGATCTCGACACGCGAGGCTCGACCGAGCTGATCACCGTCGCGGGAACGCCCCCACGGGCGATCGCCTCGCTCGGCGATACGGCCGCGCTCGCGACGGCGGGCTCGTCCCTGCTACGACTCGACTGGCTCGATGCCGACGCCCCGACGTCTCGGGCCGTGCTCGGAGAGTTCGCGACGCCTTGGGGCATCGCGGTCGATCCTCACGACACGCGAAGGGTCTTCGTCGCCGAGCGCGATGCCGTGACGCTGTTCGGAATCGGCCGAATCGTCGAGATCGACCTGCTGTCGACGTCGGTGACCGAGCTCCGGAGTGGCCCGTCGGAGTTCGGCGGGTCGAACTTCCCGTACGTCACGTCGATCGTGTTCCGACCGAGGAAGAACCAGCTCCTCGCCGTTTGCGAGCGGAGCCTCGGATTCGAGCTCCGACAACTGGACTTCGGAAAGGGCGCGGGCCGCGTCCGCCTTGTCGGATCCCTCGGTCCTCACCCGACCGCGCTCGCGGCTACCGAAGGCGAGTTCATGGTCGCGTGCGCGGACTCGGCATCGAGCATCCTCGCGTCGGGCGGCGTCTCCGCGCAGCGAAGGATCCTGGCGTTCGATGCGCGGACCTCGCGTGCCACGCTCGATCTGCCGATGTCGTCATCCGGCGCCTGGCGAATCGCCGCCGCCCGCTCGTTCCGCGATCCGATCCTCGCCGGCGATGGTCCCCGCACCGGCACGATGCTCTGGGACACGACCGCGGTGACCGGCGGTGGAAGCGCATTGATTCGTGCGACGGCCTTCGACAGCGATCGCGGCCCGATGGAAGAGCCTGGCCTGGCTCGCGGTTTGTTCGCTTATGGGACGTTCACCCAGGTCGTAGCCGCTGACTCTACCGACCACTGGAGCTACGCCGATTTCGACGACGACGGTGACCTCGATTTCGTCGGCGTCGTCGGCGGCTCGATCGTCGTCGTCCCGCAGATCGACAAGCGATCGTTCGGTCCCGAGCAAGTCCTGCTGACCACGCCGTTCCAGATCGGTGGCTTGCTCGTCGAGGATCTCGACGCGAACGGCTTGGCAGACCTCATCGTGAGAATCGGCGCCCAGAGTTTCGTGCACTTTCAGATCGCGCCCGGCGTCCTCGCGGCCGATCCGATCACACTCGCGGGAACCGTCGCGAAGATCGTCGATCTCGACGGCGACCGCGACTTGGATCTCCTCATGCGGACGGACCTCTTCTCGTCCAACACCTCGATCCACGTTGCATACCAAACCGCGTTCCGCCAGTTCGAGGCGCATCCCGACGAATGGCAATCGGGCAGCAGGTTCAGTGGGCTGCAGTTCGACGACATGGACGGAGACGGGATCATCGATTGGATCGAGGACGACGTCGACATCGACGATGCGCTGGCCGTCGGGATCCGGCGTGGCTCCGACGACGGTGGCTTTTCCGAGGACTATCTCCGGGTCGGCGTCACCGGCAACATCGGCGTTCGTGGTGACATCGACGGCGATGGTCAGCCGGACTTCGTGATTGGCGGGGGGTTCGGGAACGTTGGAGGGATTTCCGCGAATGCCACGCCTGTGAACGTCGCGCGGCGAACCGACGGCGGCGGCTACGTCGAAGAGAGCCTGTTCGGGCCGTTGCCGAATCCGACGAGCGACCTGCAAGACTTCAACGGAGACGGAGTCCCGGAGCTGATGACCGATGGAGTCTTGCTCGGACGCGAAGGCTCGACGTACGCGAGTTATCGAATCCTGGACGACCAGTCGGAACCGCTCGGTGGCGCGATGTTGGATGTCGATGCGGACGGGCTGGTCGACGTCGTGAATGGCGGACGGGTACAGTTCCAACGGCATTCCACGGCGACGTCAATCTCGACGCTCGCTCTGTCCGGCTCGACCGCCCTCATCCACGAGCTGGTCGCCGCGGATCTCGACGGAGACGGAGACCTGGATCTCGCCGGGCTCGCCGATGGCGCAGGCATACTCGTCTTCCCGCAGGTCACCGCCGGTGGGTTCGCGGCGACACCGCGAGTAGTGGAGATAGCCGGAGCGCGGGAGTTGTTCGCACGGGACCTGGACGGTGACGCGCGCGTGGATCTGGTGGTCGTGAGTTCCAGCAACGAGGGCTCCGAGATTCGCGTCTACTGGCAGGAAGATCTCGGCGTCTTCGATGATCAGCCGCACGTGATCGCCACGACAGACGACTTCTCCTACGCCACAGCGATGACCGTCGGCGACTTCGATGGAGACGGCAGCAGCGATGTCTTCGTGACGCTCGACGACGACGTCGTGCTCTGTCGGCAGACGAACACCCGCTCGTTCGAATCCACTCTCTTCGTGCAGGCGACAACCGCGGCGATTCGCCTCCTCGAGCCATGCGATCTCGACGGCGACGGGACGGCAGAGGTCCTGAGCTTCGACGATGGCGGAGTTGCACGGCTACTCGAACTGGGTCTCGACGGCGAACTCGATTCCATCGGTGTGGACCTGCCTGGTTTGAACCCCGGTTTGGTTTCCTTCGCCATCATCGACGACCTGGATCGCGACGGGTCCGTCGAGTTGATCACCGCGAACACTTTCGGCGACACGGTCCTCGTCTTCCGACAGGATGGACCTCGGTCTTTCCAGCCCGACGCGCAAGTGCTCGGGGGCTCAGAGTCTTCGCTGTTCCCACTCTCGGCCGCCCTCGTGGACATCGACTGGGACGGCGATCGGGATTTGGTCGCGTCGACCGTGAGAGGGGCTATCGGTTTCTACCAACTCTCGCCCGGGCGATTCGATCCTCGACCGGTCTTGCTGTCCGGTGTCACTACGGAAGGAGACACTTTCCAAGTGGTCATCAGTGAAGTCCCGACGTCGCTCGAGTCATCTGACTTGGACGGCGACGGAGACGACGACGTGTTCTTCTCGACGCCCGACGGGCAGATCGAGATTCGATGGGGTGGACAATGAACGGGAATCCCAGAGCCATGCGCGGAGCGATCGCTCCGCTGTCACTTCTCGCAGCCGTCGGGCTCTCCTTGCCGTCGAGCGCGCAGGTCGTCTGTACCGCGCCGGCACCGATCGGTGCCGGGACGGTTGGTTCCAACGGCCTCTCGCCGGCCATTTCGACGGAAGGCAGGCCCCCTCGCGAAGGTGATCCCCAGTTCGCGATCCACGCCTCCTTCGCACGGCCCGGCGCCCCGATGGGTTTGATCCTCTCCCTCGGCTCGGCGGCGACATCGGTGCTCGGCGTGCAGGTTCACATCGACTTGGGATCGGTCATCGCGGTGATTCCCAGGACCGCCGCCTCGAGTGGATACGCGTCGTTCGACATGCCCTTGCCGGTGCACACCGGGATTCTGGGCCAGTCGATCTTCACGCAGTTGTTCGTCGCCGACCCGGGCGCCGCTCAGGGGGTTGCAGCCAGCCCCGGCCTTCAACTGACGATCTGCGACACCTCCCCCGAGCGCAACCTGAGGCAGGTCGCCGGCATCGACGCGAGCTGCTGGAACGTTGGAGACAGCACGTGCACCGACAACCAACCCGCGCTTACGAGCAGCGCGAGCCCCGATGGATCGACGTTCGATGTCGTCGGGGTTCGGGTCGAAGTGGAACGAGAGACGACGATCACGCGCCTGGCAGGTGTCGGGGCCCTCGCGAGCGAGGACTATGCAAACCTCACGCTGTCGCTGGTCGTCTACGGCCACGAGGCGACGTTCGGACTCAGTGGCATGAGCCCCGACCAAGCCGTTCACGTCCAGCACGGAATCTCCCTCACGAACACGGCCCCCCCCGAGTTCGGCGGACAGAGCCCTCTCGGAGTGCCGAACCGATATCTCGAACTCGACGTCGAGGATTTCTCGCTCTCGAGCCCGCTCTCGGACTTTGGCGCGCCCTATTGGATCGTTGTGTATCGAGCCGACACGAGCGACGAGTTCGTCTGGTCGCATACGACTATCGACCTCGGGAGCGACTCTCGGGCCGCGGACTTCTTGGGCTCGATTGCGGTCCCTCTCGATGCGTTCGGGCACACGCCGGGCACCGTTGCGATCGACGTCTTCGGCCGAACCGACTGTGCGGATTTCGAGATCGGAGGGGGTTTCACCGACTTCCTCGTCACGGCGTACGAGACGTACTGGCCCCAAGCGCACGCTGCGTTCTCGAGCCTAGGGATTGTCGGATGTGCACCCATCATGTTCATCGAACACCCACTCGATGGAAGTGCTCCCGTCATCGTCTCGACCATGCGAGACGTCTATGCAGGCGGTGGACTGAATTGCGGTTCCGAGCCCTTCCGTCCCCAATGCACGAACCCGGCGCTCAGTCTAGCTGCCACACAGACTTCGCCCGGCGAGATCTCCGCCTGGATGTGCACCTACCAGCTCGGCACGACGTCTCCCGGCTTCTCCGTCTTCCTCCTGAGCCGCCGAGTCTGTCCGTGGTGGTGAGCGTCGCGCGTGGCGCGTGGCGCGCGGTGCGCAGGTTCCTCGAGCTATCGACGGCATCGGCAGTAAGTTGCGAGCGTCTCCGCGCAAGGGGGAGCGAGCGCGGTTCTCGGCAGACCCTCTCGGTCTTGCCCATCACGACCGCGCTACCTGTTACTGCTATGCTCTCCCCGTTCTTAAATGACGTTCGCTGCTCGGCCTTTCCTTCGCCCCGCATGAACAATGCACGCTCTCGTATCGCCTCGACACTCGTCGCCGCGTCCGGGCTCCTGCTGGCTTCGGGCTGCGGCTTTGGCTCGGCGGGCATCGCTGCCGGTGTCGCGAACGGGAGTGACCCGTCGAGGCCGTCGGCGAGCCTGGGTGGGTTGTCGGTCAGCTCGCTGACCGCCGGCGACCCGCGCGTCTCGCCGGCGTACTTGCGGATCCAGGTCGCCGACCCGGACTCCAACCCGGCGCTCGTCGAGTTCTCGTACACACTGCCGCATGCGCCGACCTTGGAGCATCGGCTGCGGTTGCCACAGAACCCCGTTCGGCTCGCGACGTCGCCGAACGGCATCGACCACGAGATCGAATGGCACTTCGATCGCGAGCCGAATCTTCCGAGTGACGGCAGCTATGTCGCCGGCGTCCGGTTGATTGCGCGCCTCGAAGACGGAACGACGCAGACTTCTCCTGCGACCGGGCTCGGAAACGACGCCCCGGTCGTCGCGATCGGGGCTCCGGGATCGAACGTGGGCGTGATCACGTTGCCGATCGAGATTCAGGACAGCTCGGAGGACCTGTGTGACGTCGCGGTCCAGTTCTCCGTCGATCAGGGCGCGACCTGGAAGTTGGCGCGGCCCGCGGGGATCGGCGATGGGCCTACCCCCGACTTCGGTCTCGAAGGGGTGGCTACCGATGCGGTGTTCGCCTGGGACTCCGACTACGACCTCCCCGATACCGACAGTGACGTCGAGTTGCGCGTCGAAGCCGACGATGGGCACCTGGTGAGCGCGCCCGTGTTCTCGAGCGTGTTCCGCGTGAACAACAACGCGGAGCCGACCGTCGAGATCAACCTCGAGTCGTTGGTGTTGAATCCGGACCAGCGTCGCGGAATTCCGATTCGATTCGACGTGCGTGACGAGGAGGGTGACCCGACGCGGGTGCTGTTCCAGTGGCGGCGCGAGGAGGATCCGGGGTTCGTGGAGCTTCCGGAGGTGACCCCCGAGGAGTTGAGCACACTGCTGGATGACCGCGAATGGGTGGACAAGCACCGAGTGTGTCGGCCGTACCCCACGTACGTGCGCGGCGCCGCGACGCGGCTTGACCCTTCGCGCGTCTGGCTGCGCGAGTTGCTCGGCGAGTCGTCGTACGCCGTCGCGCAAGGAATCGCCGGCCGGACGATCGAGTTTCTCCGGGGCCACGACTTCGTTGCCGTCACCGAGCCGGGCGTGCTCGGGTCTGCGGTCGCGACTCGGGTGTCGGACGATGGCTGGTCGTGCGTGGCCTGTGCGGCGTCGCCGAGTGGAACCCGTGTCGTCGAAGTCGACCTCGAGCTCGGATCGGTTCGACCGATCGTCAGCGACATTCCGGGTCAGCCCGTCACGATGACGCTCGAGCAAGGCGGCGAATCCGTGCTGGTCGCGTCGGACTTCGGTGCCGATTGGCAGCTCTCCCGCGTGGATCTTGTGACAGGGCAGACGGCGGCGCTCTTGACCGCGCAGGCGCCTCCGCCGCGCGCCTTGCTCTCCGTCGGAACGCACGCGGTTCTCGCGACCCGGGGCAACACCTTGGTCCGACTCGACCTACGAGAGGATGCTCTGCAGGCATTGACGGTTGTCATCGACGGTCTGGCGACGCCCTGGGGGCTCGCTCGCGACGCGGTGGATCCCCGACGGATGTTCCTCGCCGAGCGCGATGCTCCAGTCCCGCTGGGCGTCGGGAGGATCCTGTCGATCGATCTGCACACTTGGGCGGTGAGCCCGGTGTTCGCGCGTTGCACGGCGGAAGGGGAGTCTGTGTTCCCTTCCGTGACGTCGATCGCGTATCGAGCGCGGACCAACCAGTTGTTCGCGATCTGTCAGCCGACGGGTGCGGAGGCGAGGCAACTCGTCCAGTTGAGTCTGGGTCGGTCGGACCCCGCGACGGTCGTTGCGACCCTGCCAGCCGACGCGAGTTCGATTGCGACGAGTTTCGACGGCGCGATGGTTGCCACCGCAACTGATTCAGGGCAACTCCTCGCCGCGGGTGGCATCGCCGAGACGCGGACGATCGCGAGCTACGACGCGGCGACTGCGACGGTGACGCTCGACGCGCCGATTCCGCTGGCTGGACGGTTCGTGCTGCCATATCGGATGCCGATCGGGCGTGGCTTCGCAGATCGAGTGCCGTCGGGTGATGCTGGTGGATCGGGGCTCTTCGTCTGGGACAGTGGGGATGCCGGGGAGTCTGGCCGCGTGATGCTACGCGCGATTCCGTTCGACTCGGAACGTGGGACGTCAGTCGAGTCGACGTTGCCGCGGAGCGTTGATTCGACGCGTGCAGTGTTCACCGTACCACTGGAGTCGTTCACCGGGATCGCCGGGGACGCGGATTGCGACGGGGACCGAGATCTCTTCGGCTATCGTCACGATTCTCCGCGGACGTTCGTCAGGGACCCTGCCTACGAAGTTGCGGGGACTTTGGTCGATCTGGACGGCGACGGAGATGTCGACTGCATCGCGGCTGATCGGGTCCTGATACAGGTGGCGCCCGGGCAATTCGATGTCGGGCTGTCATTTCCCCCGAGGTACGGCGCCTTGGGCGTCGCAGATCTGGACGACGACGGCGACTTGGACTTTGTCCATGCCAACGATGGGATTTGGGTCGTGAGACAGACATCGCCCGGGGTGTTCGCCTCTGACCCCGAGCCACTTCCGCTTACCCAGAACCCCGAGTTCGACTACGACTTGGACGTCGGTGACCTGGATGGGGACGGAGTCGTGGAGATCGCAGTGAGTGTCTATGAGTCACCGACGCTCGTTCGCCTGGTCGTGTATTGGCAAGTCTTCGGCGGCGTGTTCCCGGAAGTGATCTCGATCGGCTCCGCGTTGGCGCCCGGGTTTGGTGTGTCCATCGGGGATGCGACAGGCGATGGTCATCCGGATCTGTTGACGTCGCGGCAGATCTGGGCTCAGACCAGACCCCGAGTCTTCGAATCGCGCGTAGCGTTGTATCCAGCCCTGCCGGCTGCGACGTCGGATCTTGACGGGGACGGGTTGGGTGACGCTTTTCGTAGCGACGCCGAAGGCCGTCGGGTCGAGTTCTCGGTTCGAGGCATCGGTGATCTGGACGAGTCACCGGCGCCGTTCCTCACTGGCAAGGTCATCCCTGCTGATATCGATGGTGACGGTGACGTCGATCTCCTCAGTCCGTCTGGCATCGCACTCCGCCTCGATTCCGGGGACTTCGCATCCGTACCCATCGCGTTGGGCTTCTCCAGCTTGCATGCGGTCGTGGATCTCGACGGCGACGGTGACCAGGACCTCGTGGGCACGAGTGTCCAGAACGTGTTGAGTGTTTGGACCCAAGTGGACCGGCTGTCGTTCGCGGGTTCGGATGTTTCTCTCTTTCCGTGGGCAGTCGCTGATCCCGCAGATCTCGACGGTGACGGCGACTTGGATCTGGTCGTGTTGAGTGGAGACGGGCTCGTCGCTTGGTTCCAAGATGACGCTGGAGTGTTCGCAAGCTCGCAACTGCTCGACGAGCGTGCGGAGAATGCGTTCATATTCACGGTGGATGTCGACGCGGACGGCATCGTGGACGTGCTGACGGTTGCCAAGGACGGATCTCGATGGACGCTCCTCTCACAAGGCGACCATGGGGAGTTCGTGGCGTCCGACTCGAGCCTGCAGGTCCAGGGCCCGTTGTCGTTCGTCGTCGTGGAGGACATCGATGCCGACGGTCGTCTCGAGATGGTCGCTGGTGAAGCGTTGGGCTCCGGAGTGAGGGTATTCGAGCAACGCCAGGGCCCGTTCCCGTTCGACTCGATTCCGGTCGAGATCGGAAGCGATCCGATTGGGAGATTCCCGACGGGTGCAACGGCGATGGACGTCGACAACGATGGAGATCTCGACCTCGTGGTCGGCACGAGAGACTATCTCCTCGCATTCTTCACGCTCACGCCGAACGGCCTTTCGGGCTCACCGTGGATCATCAGGACTCCGGAGGTCCAGTTCGGACCTTGGTCAGACCTCATCGCTTCAGATCTAGATGGAGACGGTGACGAGGACTTGATGCGGGCGACGAACGGTCGCGCGATCTTGTGGGGAGGGAGGTGAGCATGGTGACACTCGAGACCACATCGCTCGTTCGCGCGATTGCGTCGGCCACGATGCTGGGAATGTGCGTATGTCCATCGGCTCTCGCTCAAGTGGATTGCATTTCGTCGGTTCCGTACGGCAATGCGACAGCTGGCTCGAGTGGCATCGAACCCAGGATCTCCACGAACGGACGGACTCCTCGGCGAGGAGATGAAGACTTCGGAGTCCAGCTTTCCCATGCTCGAGGGGCTGCGCCAGCGGCGATGCTCCTTTCGCTTGCCTCGACGTCGAACTCGATTCTCGGGATCGAGGTTCTGGTCGACCTGACTCGAGTCATCGCCACTGTGCCGAACGTCACTTCGGTCGGCGGGCATGTGCATTTCCCTCTGCCGATTCCTGCCCGTACGAACCTCGTTGGACTGGACCTCTATTGTCAAGTCATCGTCGCGGATCCC
>JAGQQZ010000219.1 GCA_020425915.1 Planctomycetota bacterium
ATGCCGGCTTGCCGGGCCGCACGACGAACGACTTCTCGGTCGCGATCGCTTCGATCGTGTCACCGAGGAGTTCCGTGTGCTCGAGTTCGATCGACGTCAACACGCTCGCGTCGACCGGCACGGCCGTCGTCGCGTCCAGGCGCCCGCCGAGTCCGACCTCCAGGATTCCGAGTTCGACGCCGCTCCGCGCGAAGCAACCGAGCGCCGCCGCGGTCATCGCCTCGTAGAAGCTGATCGTCAGTTCGTTCTCGCGGGCGAAACGCAGCACGGGCTCGAGCTCGGCCGTCAACAGGTCCTCGTCGACGTTCTCGCCATCGATCGCGACTCGCTCGAGGATCGTCTGCACGTGCGGCGAGACGTAGGCGCCGGTCCGACGCGGGCGCGCGAGAGCCGCCAGGTAGCGCACCACGGTCCCCTTGCCTTTCGAGCCACCGACCTGGACCAGCTGCGGCGGGAGCGGCGGCGCATCCGGCCGCGCGAGCAGGCGACGCATGTTCTCGAGGTCGAACCTCGGTCGATCCGGTCGATCCCGTTCGTAGTTGGTCAAACCGCGGCACAACGCGGCGATGCGGTCATCGGCGGTGGAGTCCACCGTGCGTTCGGGATTCGGCATGGTGCGGCCAGGGACCTTTTTTCGGCCCGCGAGCGGGCCCGGGGCGTAAGACTAGCGACTGTTCGACCGGACGAGATCCATGAATCGCCAACTCCTGATCACGCTGACCTGTGCCGCGCTCGTCGCGGCCGATGCCTGTGCGCAGCGCCGCCGTCGCGGAGCGGAGCCGACTCTCGAGCACTTCACGACCCGCACGGTCTCGTTCGAGAGTTCGGCGCTCGGTGGACGCGAGGCGAGCTATCGCGTGTACCTGCCGATCGACTACGACGACGAGGCCAACGCCGAACGGGACTACCCGCTCGTCGTGTGGCTGCACGGGCTGTGGGAGAACCAGGACCGGTTCCACGTCCGGGGCGGCGCCGAAGTGCTCGAACGCATGCGCGCCGCGGACGAGATCCCCGACCTGGTGTTCGTCTGCGCGAACGGAGGCAACTCGTTCTACATCGACGGCCCGGACGAGAAGCAGGGTTACGAGACGATGATCGTCGACGACCTGCTCGACCACCTGCAGAAGACCTACCGGATCTCGAAGGACCGCGGCTCGCGCGCGATCACCGGCGTCAGCATGGGTGGCAACGGCGCGCTCAAGATCGCGCTGAAGCACCCGGACAAGTTCGGCATCGTCGCGGCGCATTCGGCGGCGTTGTTGCCGCGCGACCCTGACGACCTCGAGAAGCAGTTCCCGTGGATCGAGCGGCGTGGGGGTGCGAAGCGCGCCATGGCCCCGATCTTCGGCGACCCACTGGACCGTGAGAAGTGGGACGCCGAGAACGTCCTCCACCTCGCCGAGACCGTCGAACCCGAGCAGCTCGAGGGACTCAAGATCTACTTCGATTGTGGGGACGCGGACGACTACGGCTTCTACGCACCGAACGTCGAGCTCGAGAAGATCCTCGAGAAGCGCAAGATCCGCCACACCTGGCGTTCGGTCGAAGGCGGGGACCACGGCTGGAGCTACAACCAGCGCGCCCTGCCCGAGTCGCTGCGGTTCATCCGCGCCGGGCTGTCGGTCAAGCGCGCCACCGCGGGGCTCGGCGGATTGTTCGGTGGCAACGCCGAGAGCAGCTCCGAGAAGGAAGAGCCCAAGTAGCGCCGGCCGCCCGAACGCGAGAAATCGGGCGCATCACGACAACCTGTCCGATGACTCGGCCGATAATCGGACTAGAGGGTTGTCGCGATGTTTTCTCTAGAGCACCGGGTGCGTGTCTTCGTGTTCCAGTTCGTGGACGCGCAAGTCGAGTATCTGCTGCTGCGCCAGAAGCCCCGCGAGGAGTGGCCGCTGGGACCGGTCGTCGGTCCGATCGGCCTCGACGAGGGAATCGAGGATGCGATCGTCCGCGAGGTCCGCGAGGAGACCGGCCTCGAACGGGCACACCACATCATCGACCTCTCGCAGCCGACCAAGGAACTGTTCGGCGACGTCGGCCTGATCGAGTGGCCGTTCGCCTACCAGGCCGGCACGCCGAGCGAGCCGAGCCCGGGCATCGTGCCGGGGCCGACGATCGGGGAGTACCGCTGGATGAGCTTCGAGGAGGCTTTCCACACGGTCGACAACGCGATCGACCGCGCGGCGCGCGTGCGGTTGCGCGTGGATCTGCACGGCTGACGGTTGCGGTCGACGCCGCGTCGTTCGTGGTGGGCACCTCCGTGGCTCGCGAACGCTCGGATCCAAGGCAAGACGCGGGGAGTGCGCATCCTCATTCGCGGCGGGCGCGCGCCGGATCGCACGGTGGCGGGCGCCCGCCGGAATCGGGGGCGCGAATCCGGCGAGCGCTTTCCAAGATCAGGAATCCCGATGCAACGACTCCGAGCATCGGGATTCCCGATGTTGGCGGGCGCG
>JAGQQZ010000220.1 GCA_020425915.1 Planctomycetota bacterium
GACCGCGCGCAGCGGCGCTTCCTGCGTCTCGACCGCGAGGCGCGCGCCGACTTCCTTGACGACGATCGCGGTCCACGCCTCGCGCTGCTTGCGATTGCCGGGCGGCAGTTCGCGCAGCGCGCGGGCCGCGGCTTCGCGCACTTCGGCGACCGAGTCCGCGAGCAGGCCGGCGACGAACTCCACGTATTCACCGGCCCGGTCGGACTCGGCGAACAGCCGCAACCGCGCGAGCGCCTGCTTGCGCACGATCGGCTGCAGCTCCAGCCCCGGTCCCGCCGCGTCACGCAGCAGTCGGAAGGCGTCCTCGAGCCGGGCCTTCTCCGCCGTCTGTTGGACCAGCACCTCGATCGCCTGGGTCTGGAACTCGACCCCGAGCGAGTCCTTGACCAGGACGTTCCGCAGCAGGTCGAGCCACTGGATCTTCGCGTTTTCGTCGACCGGGGCGACCCAGTCGCGCTTCGCGAGGCACTCGAGCGCGGCGCGGAGCAACTCGGCGTTGCCGGAGGCGCGCGCGTCGCGACCGGCGTCGACGACGACGGCGCGGTTGGCCGGCGAGAAGTGGAGGGCGAGCCCGCGGATTCCGGCGAGGCGAACGCCCGCGTCGGGGTGCGTCGTCGCGGCCACGAGGCGCTGGATCACTGCCTCGCTGTCCGATTCGCCGTCGACCGCGAGGCGAGCGAGGACCTGGAGGCGGAGACCGTACTCGACCGGATCGATGCCACTGTCGAGACCGCGCTGCAACAGCCGAACGAGTTCGAGCCGACTCTCGGCGGTGCCCCCGAGCTGGCTGCGCACGGCGAGCACTTCGTCGAGCCGCCGCAGGTACAACCGCATCGCCTCGGGCGACGGAGCCCCGTCGAGCAGACTCGCGATGCGCTGCCAGTCGACGTTCTCGCTCGACGCCAGCGCGCCGACCAGTTCGGCCTCGAGGAGTTGGACGTGCGACGCGGCGGCCAGGGTGCGCTCGCGCGCCGCCCGTTCGGCGAGGTCGACGTAGAGCAGCGTGTTCGAGGCGTACCAGGTGTCGAACTCCTGCCGCGAACGGAACGGTCGCTCGACGAACGTCAGCATCGACAGCGCCGCGCGGGCGGCCGCGCCCAACGTGCCGGTGGTGTCGAGCGAACCGGCGATCAGCGGCGCGAGACCGAGGTCGCGACAGCCGGCAATCCCCCACAGCACGCGACGACGACGTTCGACGTCGTTCGTCACCACGAGGGTCGAGAACAGATTGCGTCGATCGATCGGCGCCAACGCGCGGAAGCAGCTCCACACACCGCGCTGCACCTGCTCGAGTTCACCTTCGGTGGCGACGGGATCCTCGCCCTGGAACGCGTCGAGCAGCGTGTTGGCGTAGATCTCGTGCAGCGCGACGCGCTTCGCGTTCGGCTCCCCGAACACCGGGTCCGTCGGCAGGTGCCAGCGGGACGCGAGCTTCGACAGGATCGTCAGACGGATCGACTCGGGCGCCTCGTTGGGAGGCAGCGAGTAGACGTCGCAGACCGTGCGGTGTGCGCGCGGCTCCGTCATCAACAGCAGCGAGTCGAGGGCGACCCCGCGCGACTGTCGCGACTCTGGTCCGGGCTGGATCAGGTCACGACGGAGGCTCTCGATGCGCTTCGCGACCTCGTCCTGCGGCGCGTCCTGGGGCTGGGCGTGGAGCGCGGGAATCACGCTCAGAACAGCCAACAGAACGGGCATTGGACTCATCCGGGTCTCCGAGTCGGTGCAGGCGAACGCGCCTTCACAAGGACAGGTCGGGTCACGCGCGTCCAGTCTACGACGATCGGCGCGCGGATTCTTGTTTCGACCAATCTGGCCCGCGGCTCAACCGCGGGCCGCGAGATCGAACGCATCCAGGACGCGCTGCCCGACCTCGCCCGGCGCGAGCCCGTCGACGACCACCTCCACCGCCGCGACCGCGCGGTAGTGGGGCCGCCGTGACGCGTGGAGCGCGGCGATCTCGCGTTCGAGCGGCAGGTCCGTCAGTCTCGGGCGTTCGGTCTCGTCGGCCAGGACCCGCGCGCACAGCACGGGGTCGCTGGCGGAGAGGTACGCCACGAACCAATCGGACGCGGCGAGGCGTTCGCGCAGCCGCGGCGACAACACCGCGCCACCGCCGAGCGCCACGACGCCGTCGTGCCCGGCGAGCAGCGCCAGGGAGACACGTTCTTCGTGCATGCGGAACGTCGGCTCGCCGACGGCCGCGAGCAGGGCCCCTGCACTCGCGACGCCCCGGTCGCGCGCGAGTTCGACGTCGGCGTCGACGAACGCGACGGATCGCTGTTCGGCCAGCCAGCGACCGACCGTGCTCTTGCCGACCGCACGCGGTCCGACCAGGGCGATCCGGACGGGATCAGCCAACGATCCCCATCCCGGCCAGATAGTTGCGCAGCTCGGCTTCGTCCGGCCGCACGCCGACGAACGCACCGACCTGGTCCGCGGCCTGCGCCAGGAACATCTCGATCCCCGGGATCGGAACGGCGCCGGCGGCGGCGACATCGCGGAGCAGCACGGTCTCGTGTGGGCGGTAGACCATGTCGAGCACGAACGTACCGGGTGGAGGCGTCCAATCCGGCAGTAGTCGGCCAGACGGACCGGCGGCGCTGCCGACCGGGGTCGCGTGGACCACCGCTTTCGGCGGGCGTTCGACCAAGCGCTCGGTCCGCAGCGCGCCGACGACGAAGCCGTGGCGGTTCGCGAACTCGCGGATCGGGTCGAGCGAGCGCGCCAGGATCGTGACCTCGAGGCCGAGGTCGCGCAGTGCGATCGCAGCCGCGCGCGCCGCACCGCCGCCACCGAGCACGCAACCCGTGTCGCCGGCTTCGACCGCCAACCCGGCGCGCTCGAACGCGGCCCGAACGCCGTGGACGTCCGTGTTGTGCCCGACCCACACACCGTGGGCATCCTGGGTCAGCGTGTTGACCGCGCCGACCGCCTCGGCGGCCGACGTCCGTCGATGGCAGAAGCCGAGCAGGGATTCCTTGTGCGGTGCGGTCACCGACAGGCCCAGGAGGCGCCGGGTCGGCAGGGCTGCCAACAGCTCGCGCGGCCTCGAGGTCTCGAGCGGCAGGTAGACCGCGTCCCGGCCAGCCGCGCGCAGCGCCCGGTTGTGCAACCACGGTCCGAGCGAATGGCGCGCGGGATCGCCGAGCACCCCGGCGAGTTCGGTCGACGAACTGAGGTCGCGCGCGTGGTAGAGCCCGGCGAGGAGGTCGGACGAGATCTGCCCGGGTGCGGTCTCCGGGGTCCCCGGCACGCTGGCGTAGGTGAACGGTGATCCGAGCGCACAGCACAGGATGCGCGAAGCGGAGGCCCGCTCGCCCATCGCGAACGCGACGGTCGGCTCGCGCTCCGGATCGCTGCTCGCCAGCAACTCGAACAGGGGCACGGCGTCGGCGAGGTCGTGTGCCACGCAGGCGATCTTCGCGACGTCGCCGGCGTCGAGCAGGCGATCGCGCAGGTCGTGCAGATCGTCGGGGATGCCCTTGAAGTCGTGGTGGGATCGCACGACGAGCACGTCGCGGGTCGGCATCCACTTCTCCTCGAGTTCGAGATCGATGCCGCGCACGCCGGCGTCGAGTCCGCGCTCGAACATGCGACGCCGGTCCTCGAGGGTGCCGCGATACGCGCCGCCGTCCTCGGGGACGCGGCAGCTCAGCAGCACCGGCAACTGGATCGCCCGGACCAGTTCGTCGAGCGGAGCGTCGATCGGCCAACGATCGAGTCGGAGTTCGATCCAATCGGCGCCGGTCATCGCCGCACGCGCCGCGTCCCGCTGCGCGCGGTGGGGGTCGTCGACGAGGAGACTCGCGATGACTTCAGCCATCGGTCTCCAGGGCCTGGTCGAGTCGCGTGGCCATCGCCGCATCGATCGAGCCGCGCCGCTGGGCGATCGCGACGGCCCGCCGCATCAGTTCTCGATACGCGTCCGCCGCGTCGGTGCTCCGGAGCGCGCGCGTGTGTGCCGCCAGCACGTCGGCATCGCCTCGAACCGCCGGTCCCGACAGGGCGACCTCGGCGCCGTGCTCGAACACCAGGTGGGCTGCGCGCGCAGCCAACGAAGCCGCGACGCGGCGGGCGTCGGCCGGCTCCACCGCGTCCTCGAGCAGGTCGATCGCGAGCCCGATCGCGGCCGTCACGCCGTTCGCCGCGAGCGCACACGCCGCGTGGTAGCGGACTCGATCGGCTTCCGCGCGCATCGCGACCGGCAGGAGTCCTGCCTGCATGGCCACGGCTTCGAGGATCGGAAAGGCCTCGCGATCGCCGGCGACCGTCGCGAGCGCGCCGGCCAACGACTCGTAGCCGCGGTCTGCGTCCGGGATCGGACATAGCGGGTGGACGACCCCGACGTGGGCGGCGTGCTTTCGGACGGCGCGCAGCGCGTCGGGACCGTGGAAGCCACTCGGGTGCCACCACACGCTACCCGCCGCGACCGCTCCTGCCGCGGCCGCGTCCTCGGCCACGCGCTCGAGTTCCTGGTCCCCGACCGCGACGAGCACGATCGGCGAACGGACGAGGTCTTCGATCGCGAGCACGTGCGCACCGATCGACTCCGCCGCGAGTCGGGTCCGACCGGGATCCCGACCGACGAAGCCGTCGATCGCCACGCCGGCCTCGCGTAGGCGACGCGCGAACGCGACGCCGACACGACCGGGCCCGATGACCGCGAGACTCACCCGATCCCCCGAACGGCACGGTCCGCGACCGCGCTACATCCCGGCTTCGGCAGCCGCACCGCCAGCGTCGCCGCGCTCGCGCTCGCGAACCTCCTTGCGGCGCAGCAGCTCGTGGATGTAGTCGTCATCGATGAACTCGTCGTCGTCGAAATCGTCGAACGTCTTGGGTTTGTACCCGGCCTGCTTCGATTGTTCGAGTTCTTCGGAGTAGGCGAGCACGACCGCCTTGTGGAGCTGGATCCGGCAGTCGCTGTTGATCGGGTGCGCGAGGTCGGCGTGCAGCCGCGGGCGGTGGCGCGTGTCACGTTCGGCACGCTGCGGGTCGAGCCGTCCCCCGCACTGGTTGCAGTAGCTGGCCCGCAGGTTGTTCTTGTGACTGCACTTCGGACACCGGTCCGCGAGTTTTCGGCTCGGCATCGCGACGAACGGTCCCTTCGCGCCGTCGATGATCTTCAGATCGCGTACGACGAACGCATTCTCGAAGGTGACGCTGCAGTAGGCCTTCAGCTTGTTGCGCGGATCCGAGGTCAGCTTGACCCGGATCTCCGTGATGTTCAGCCCCATCGATTCACCCGCCCTGGTGTGTCGTCAGACCAGGGCAGGTGGTGGATGTGCTTGGCCTCCGCCGAGCGGACCGCCAGGACGGAGATCCGTTCGGCGTTCGCCAGGCCGTGCAGCGCTCCGGCTGCTCGGGACACATCCTCTTCGCGTTCGAACGCGAGGAACATCGAGGAACCACTGCCCGAGAGCCTGACTTCTGGAAATCCGGCCTCGGCGACCCGGGACCTCAACCGTCGGAGGGCCGGGTAGGCGCTCTCGGCGGCGGGCTCGAGGTCGTTCGCGAGTATCGACGCCAAGCTAATTCCTTGTGAGACAGCGGCTTCGATCGAGCGGATTCTAGATGTCGGTCCGTCGTCAAACCATTGCGGTCTGTAGTTTTTGTAGACCTCGGGTGTCGACGTCCCGAAAGCGGGCAGGAGCAGCAGGAAATGCAGTTTCGGAGGGTTCGGCCACGGGCGCAGGTCGGTGCCGGTCCCGGTACCGAGTTGCGTCCGGCCGTGTAGGAAGAACGGCACGTCGGCGCCCAGTGACGCCGCGATCCGGTGGAGCTGGGCGGGCTCGAGCGCGTGGTCGCAGAGCTCGTCGGCGAGGCGGATCGCCGCGGCCGCGTTCGAGCTGCCCCCGCCGAGTCCGCCGCCGGCAGGGATGCGCTTGGTCAGGCGGAAGTGCAGCCCGAACTCAGGCAGGACCCGGTCTACGTAGGCACGAGCCGCGCGAACGACGAGGTTGTCTTCCCCCGCGGCCACCGGCAGTCCCCCGTCCGCACGCCCGACGATCTCGAGCGACACGCCCTTGGCGACCGTCCGTTCGCAGACGAGTTCGTCGCACAGATCGATCGCGTGGAACAAGGTCTCGAGCTCGTGATAACCGTCGGGCCGCCGACCGACGACGCGAAGCGTCAGGTTGACCTTCGCCGGAGCTTCGAGCGAGACCGCCACGTCACGCCGGCTCCGACGCGCCGAGCGCCATGTTGTCGATCAGTCGCGTCGCGCACTCGGAATCGGCATCGAACACCGCGGCCACGAGCAGCCGACCGCCGTCGCCGTTGAGGATCGGGGCGTCGACCGGACCGAGGTCGGACGCGCGGCGCAACTCGAGGTAGTCGAGCGCGCACAGCGGCTCCGCCGCGAGCTCGGCGCGAGCCTCGGCGAGCAGCTTCTCGACCGCACGTTCTCCCGCGTCGAAGGCTC
>JAGQQZ010000221.1 GCA_020425915.1 Planctomycetota bacterium
CTTCGAGGTCGGCGCGCTTGCCCTCCACGCAGAACGCCGGGTCGGCGGCGAGCGGCTCGGTGTCCATGCCGTTGACGTAGATCGCCGACGGCGCCTTCTCGGACTTCGCGGTGCGGCCGATCGGGCGCTGGCGCAGCAGCGGCCAGAGCCCGGCCTGCTTGATCGCCTTGATCAACTCCTCGCGGTCGGTCGACGCGAGCTTCTCGCGTGCGACGTGCGCGAGCTCGGCGAACTCGTCACCGGTGCCGAGCGTGATCTCGATCCGTTGCAGCGCGCGGCGCGCACCGAGCAGGACCTTCGTCACCTTGCCGGTCGCGGGCGACAGATACATCGTGTCGCGGTCCTTCTTGTCGAAGAACAGCGGGTCGCCGGTCCGCACCGAGTCGCCCTCCTTGACGAGGAGCTTCGGCTTGATGCCGGGAAACTCCCGCGCCGAGACGGCGACGAGCAGTGGCTCGGGGGCGGGGTCGACCTTGGCCTCGGCCCGCCCGACGAGGCGGATGTCGAAGCCCTTGCTGATTCTGTGGTTCATTCGTCGGCGTGGGTGGTTCCGGAGGGAATCACGGACACGGTTCGGACTTTCGCGCGGGGATCTCGGCGGCCGGCTTTCCACACCGCGAGCACTTGCCGTCCGCCCCGACGCCGCCGCACGAGCCCTTGAGCTCCTTGCCACGCCCTGCCGTCAACGCGACGACGGCGAACACCGGCAACGCGAACAGCAGGATTGGGAGTAGGTAGTCGATCATCGCGAAAGGAAAACGAGCCGCGCCAACGGGTCGAATTGGCGGGAGTGCATGGGAATCGAACCCACCGGGGCCTCCTCTAGGGCGACCCCCACTGGTTTTGAAGACCAGGCCAGACACCAGCCCAGATCCACTCCCATGGGGAGGCGTGACGTTAGCATTCTGCGCACTCGGGGCAACGGTGGTTTGCCCGCTCCGGGACGCCGAAAATCACGCGCGTCCCGCCAGCTCGGTGCAGCTCAGAGCCCGAACGTGAACACGTCGGTCAGATGCCCGATCCCGGGCCCGGGACGGAAGCTGACAGCCCCGAATCGGACCGTGAATCCGACCGGGGAGCCGCCCAGGAACAGATTCGGGAGCGTCGTCGTCAAGCCGTCGCCTCCGGTCAGCGGGGCCACGAACCCGAATCCGCCGAACGGCGCGATCGTCGGCCCGATGTCCCACTTCCGGCCATCGCCGGTCGAGACGACCGGGCCCGAGCCGAGCGACAACCCGACGATCGCCACGGTGTCCGAGCCGAACCCGGTCAGTCCGAACTCGAGCACCTGACTCGCCGGGTCGTAGATGTCGTCCCACCCCACCGCGAGGCAGGTCTGCGGTCGGAAGCCGCCGACCCACACTCGGTTACGGTTCGCACCGGCCGCGCTGCCGGTGTCGGAGAGCCAGGCGGAGACGAAGTTGCGGTAGTACGCGTTGAACGCGACGTTGACGAAGTCCGCGTCGTTCCCCGGCTGGTCGCCGTACGCGAGGCGATCCCGCCAGGTGACGCCGAAGTCGGTCGTGAACGCCGCCTCGGGTCCGTGCGGCGCGCCGACCGTGGATTCGAACACGACCCCGACCACGGTGCCGGCGGGATCGCCGGCGAAACGCGGCGCGAGCGCTGCGCCACTGCTGACCGGAGTCGCGGAGCTCCACGCGGTACCCAGCGGCGCCTGCGCGACGTACAGGACGTCGCTGCCACTCGAGTCGTCGTTCCACGCCGCGTAGAAGTTCGGCCCGTACGCGTCGAGCGCGATCCAGTCGACGTCGTCGGTGCCGATCGTGCCGCCACCGACCGTCACGTCGACGCCGAACGTCGCCCCACCGTCGTTGCTGAGCGCGAACTGCAGCTGGTCGTCACCGTCGACCAGACCATTCTCGAGCCACGCGACACCGACGAGTTGCGTCGCGGGCAACACCGCGAGCTCGACGAAGTCCCGTGCGTCGCCGAATCCCGCTCCGGAACCGTCGAGCTGCAGGTCCGGTGCCGCGAGCGTGAGTCCGCCGTCGTCGCTGCGACGGTAGAACACGTCGACCAGCGAACCGTTGCCGTTGCGATTGTCGATCCACGCGAGGTGCACGACGAGCGGCGACGCGGGCTCGACGTCGAGCGCGACGCACTCGACGTCACGATTCGCCGCGACTTGCATCGAGTCCACGCGGACGGGCGAACTCCACGTCGACCCACCGTCGTGGGACGCGGTGAGGTGCGCCTCGATCTGGCCACTCGGATTCTCGACGGCGAAGAACACGTAGAGGTCGTTCGCGTTCACGACGAGGAACCGCCAGTCGCGCACCGATCCGGCGTCGACCGGGTAGGCGGTATCGAGCCGTCGCTCCCCGGCGAACGTCGCGCCACCGTCACTCGACTTGTTGAAGTAGAGGTCCCACCGGTTCAGCGTCGTCGAGCGATCGTCGCGCCAGACGACGAACACGTCGTCCCCGACGACCTGGACCGAATCGTACTGCGTGACGCGCGACGTGCCGTCCGGACCGCTGTCGACGCGCAGCGGGGCCGACCAAGTCTTGCCGCGACCGTCCGAGGTGACGATGCAGACCGCGTTCCGCGGCGCGAACGGATCGTTGTCGACGAAGCCGACGACCGTCCGATCGGCGTCGGTGCCGACGCAGGGCTGTCCGGCGGAGAACGTCGTGTTCAGATCGACGAGTTGACTCGGCCTCGGCGCCACTTGGGCCGAGGCGAGCGTCGGGAACGTGACGAGGAGTCCGAGCAGTACCTGGCGCATGCACCCGACATCGTATCGAAGCCGAGCGAAACGCGTCAGCCGGTCCGCGGTTCAGCGCCGACCGACACTCGACAGCTCGACCGAATACGCGCTCGGTCCGAGTCGCAGACCGCCCACCCCCGCTCGGACGACCGCGATCCGATCCGGGACGTACAGCGGGACGAGTGGCACCAACTCGTCGATCAGCCCCTGGATCTCCGCGTAGACCGGGATTCGCTCGACCTCCGCCGGGATCGACGCACAACGATCGACCGCGTCGCGCAGCGCGTCGGGAACCCCTCGCGTCGACGACCCCGATCCGAACGCACGGACCAGCGTCGTGTGTGGATCGTACGGCAGCCCGTGCGACGTGCGCACCGTGACGTCGGCCGTATCCGGCGACGATCGAACGACGACGAATCCAGCGCCGCGCAATTGCTCGGTGACGAGATCCGCGACGTCCCCTGCCCGCCCACCGAGACCTTCGGCAACCGAGACTCGGACACGCTCGCCGACGGGCCGCGCACTCGCGTCGACCGAGCCGACTTCGCTTCGCGGCCAGACCTCGACCCCGGGCGCCGCCCACTCGCGGCAGATTCGCGCGCGACCTGACTCCACGCGCGACACGAACTCCGCGCGATCGACCGCGTCGGCGATCGCTCGACGCACGGGCAGTGCGGAGGTCGCCCCTCCGTCGAGTCGAAGGACCAACGACACGACCGACGAACCCGGCGCCGTCACGACCCGCCATTCCGGGTCCGCCTCGAGCGCCGCGAGCCGAGCTTCGGGAAGGTGCTCGTCCCAACCACCGAGGAACAGGTCGATCCGATCGCTGCGCAGCGCGTCGAACACCGGGTCACCCGTATCGCGCGGCAGCGCCTCGACCTCGATCCGTCTCCCTTCCCCGACCGCACGGACGATCCATCGCGAGCCGTCGTCGAGCGCCCGCTCGAACGCGAAGGCTCCGCTGCCGACGGGCGCGCCGAACTCGCCCTCTCGATCGCGTGCACCAGGACCGACGATCGCGCAGGGGTTCACCGCACAGAGGTCGGGGAGCAATGCCCAGGGTCGGTCGAGTTCGACCCGCACGACGCGGTCGGACTCGGCGATGACATCCCGTATCCGCCGATTGGATGGCAGCCAGTCGTGCTCCGGCAGGCCCACCCATCGTCGGAAGTGTGCGCGCACGGCCGCCGCGTCGACGGGACGACCGTCGTGGAACACGGCCCCGGCACGCAACACGAACCGAACGGCTCGCCCCCCGTCCTCGAACGTCCAACTCTCGGCGAGTCCCGGCACGATGCGTCCGGCTTCGTCGCGTCGAACCAGCGTCTCGAACAGCATCGTCTTCGACACGAACCCGCCGGTGTATCGCAATGGGTTCAGCCGCTCGGCGCTGCCCCGCCTCGCGCGCACGCCGACCCGCAACGCGACGTCCGCAGCCGGATCCGCGTCGACTTCCGGCGAGACCAGCACACCGTCGAGACCGTAGCCGGGTGGACGGCTCAGCAGGAACACGCGCCCCCCGTATCCCGACCCCACCAGCTCGTCGGTCGTGTTGCGGCCGTCGACCTCGACGGCCGTCAGCCAGTGCCCCTTGTCGACATCGGTGAACAAGGTCTCACTGCGCCACGGCTCGCCCGACGCGCGCGACAACAACTCGACCTTGCTCGAGTATCCGAACACCGCGAGCGACTCGCGTCGCGGGTCCGCGCAGAAGCGCCCCGCGACGAGCCCGCGCAGACCCTGCGGACCGACGTAGACGACTTCGCGCGCGAAGTCCCCGCCGATCGTGCCGGCGAAGCGCAGCACCATCCCGTCATCGCGCGTCGCGTACAGAACGCATTCGCCATCGCCCTCGACCCGCGTCGCGAGCCGGCCGAATCCCATCGGCTCCTGGGCGATCGTCATGTGTTCGAGCTGCGTCCCACGAAGTCGAACGATCCCGACCTCTCCGGTGCGACTCACGGTCGCCAGCCAACCGTCGCGCAAGGCGACGGCCTGGCGCACGCGGCCCGGCAGTCGCGCCACCTCGACGATCTCGAGTCCGTGCGCGGCGGAAGCATCCGATGTGACCCGGAACACTTCGCCCGACCGGAGGAACACCAGCAGCTCGCGGCCCGCATGACTCGTGTCGAGATCGCCGAGCACGACGGTGTGGATCTCCTCACCGCGCCATTCGGCGACGACCCGACAGTCGAAGCCCTCGGTCGCGCGCGGACGAATCTGCCAGAGTCGACCGGCCTGCCCCCCGGTGTAGATCTCGAGGCCGTCGAGCGCCGGGTCGAGATCTCCGACGGCGGCCGGCGCGAGCCACTTGCCGTCCTCGATCGTCGGCTGCGGCGTCCACTTGCCGCTGTAGGACCGCAGGACCGTCAACCGTCCGCGGTCGTCCATCGCCAACAGCTCGGGACACGCGAACCTCGGCTGGACCTGCGCGCCGAGGACGGTCCACACGCCGCAGCCGGCGTCGAACACGAGCCGCGCGTCCCAACCATCGGCAGCGGGGAGCACGACTTCACCCTTCGCCGGGTCGTCGCTCGTCGCGCCTTGTCCGAACGCACTCGCGGCGACGACGAGTGCGCAGGCCATCGCGCGGAACTCGAGGAACTCGGTTGGTTTCATCGTCATCCGTCCTTTGCAGTCACGGTCCAGTTCGCGTTCTCGACCGGCCGGTCGAGTTCGGCAGCGGGCACGAGTTCGGTGCCATCGACGCGAACCACGAGTCGGTCCCCGTCACGCAGCGACGCCGCATCGACGACGGGACCGCAACCGCGAACTGCGCGCCAGGTCTTCGTGTCGGGCACCCGGCACCACGCGTGCCAAGCGGCACGATAGCGTCCCGACGCGCTGATCGTGTACGAACGCACGACCCGGTCCGGCCACGCGGTGGACGTGCCACGCGCGGCGCGGAGTGCGGGGTGCGTCCCACTCGGCACTACCCTGTCGAGTGCCGCCTCGCTGCCGTCGTCATCGACCGCCAGCAATTCGGCGACCGGCGGCACGACGTCCCCGGTGGCCACGCCCGAGATCTCGAGCACGACGTCGACGCGGATCCGCTCGTCGGACCGGTCGTCCGACGTCGCGAGCGGCTCCGGGTCGTCGGCGGGATCTTCCGACTCCAGGGCTGACGCCGATCCAGCGAAATCCGCCGCGAGCTCGACCGTCGCCTCGTCGAGCCGCGGCGTGGTGATGGAGGTCTCGCACGGCGTCGACTCCTTCGTCGCCCACGAGACCATCGCGAGAGCGAGGAGCAGCACGATCACTGGGAACGCTCGCATGCTCACATCACCGTGAATTCGATCGGTCGGGACGATGGCCATTCGACCCCGTTCGGGTGTAACGACTGCACGACGAAGGTCTCACCGACCAACGTCGTCGTCGACGGCAACGACATCGAGAACGTGAACGGCGCCGGCATCGGCAGGTACACCGCCGTGATGATGTGCGTCAGGTCGCCGTAGAGCGGTGTGCCGAACAGGTCGAACGGGGCGTCGCCGATCCCACGGCACAACAGCGCCCAGCCCTGCTGCACGTTGCCGGTCGCGTCCAGCACCATGTGGAATCCCGTGTTGCCGGCGAGCGGGAGCCCACCGGGGTTCGGCATGCGCCACTCGTAGCTCGCATCGAACGCTGGCACGTCGCCGAACACTTCCGGGTTGGGGTTGATCGCGATGCCCGACAGGATGCCCAGACCCGGGTTGGTCAGCATGTGGTCGGTACCGTCCGGTTCCATCCAGAACACCGACCGCGGCGGCACGCCGCTGTTGGCGCTCAGGACCGCGAAGTTGCCGGTGGTCTCGTCGTAGGTGATCGCGTTCATGGAGCCGTTGGTCTGGTTGACCTGCGTGACGAGACCCGTGTCGACGTCGACCTCGAACAGGGCCGCAGACGCGTTCAACGTCGTCACCCAGAGATCGCCTTCGGCGTCGAAGCCGAGGTTCGAGAGACCGGCCGGCACGGTCGCCACGAGGGACGCCGTTCCGCCGGTCAGCGGGAAGCGCCAGATGTCGCCCTGCGTCGCCGACACGTAGGTTCCGGCGTAGACCGTCGTGCCGTCGGGGGAGACGGCCAGGCCGTTGAACACGTCGACGATCGAGGAGCCGTTGTCGATGTCGATCGGTGTGATGAGTCCGCTCTCGGTGTCGACGATCCCGACTCC
>JAGQQZ010000014.1 GCA_020425915.1 Planctomycetota bacterium
ATCGAGCGTGTTCGACGCCACGGCCGAGCGTGCACGGGCCCTCGGACTCGAGGTCATGGTGTTGCCGGAGTGGGCCGACGTCGACGAGTTCGACGACCTGCTCGCGCTCTGGCGTCGTCGAGGAGTTGGGGGCGACGCCTGATCGGGGCTCGACTCGGGCGCGCCGCACCGCATGATCCGGATCATGGACGACGCGCCCGCAGCCCAGGCACCCACACGCCTCTCGGTCTGGATCGGCGCGCTGTTGATCATCACGGCCGGCGCGGCGCTGCTCGTCCCTTTCCTCGACCGTCCTTGGACCGCGAACGAGGCGAACGCTGGGGCCTTCTACGGCTCGTTCAACGTCAACTACGAACGGTTCGGGTTCTGGCACATGTACGGTCTCGAGGCCGGGCCGATCGCCCACGAACTGAAGGCCTCGATCGGCTATCTGAACCACCCGCCGGCGATGGCCTGGCTGATCTACTTCGCCGGCATGGACGAATGGCAGATGCGGTTGCCCACCGTCGTGAGCGTGATCGTACTCGGGCTACTCGTGTTCGCTTGGTTGACCCCGCGCATCGGGGTCCTGTCCGCTTGCGCGGCCGGGATCATCGTCCAACTGCCGCCGACGATGAGCGTGCACGGGCAGATCTCGTACGAGCTGACCACGGCGGTCCTGGGCTGGGGGATGATCATGGCCTTCGATCGCGTGCTCGCGCGCGGGCGGTTCACGGTCGGCACGAGCGCCGTCACCGTGCTCTGTGCGTTCGCCGGTCCCTGGTTCGACTGGTCGTTCCTCTACGTCTACTGTCCGGCGCTCGTTCCGCTGATGTGGCGGCGGGTGGACCTGTCGACGGGCGTGCGCCGATTGGCGGTGCCGGCGACCAGCGCGACCGTCAGTCTCGCGCTGCTGCTCTGGTGGCGTGTGGTCGTCTCGACCGCGGATCACCTGCCGGCCGTGCCGGATCACCAGACCGGGTTGTGGGAGATCTACTCGAGGACGCTCGCGGAGTTCGCGGAGCGGGGGCTCGGTGACACGCTGCGTTGGACCTGGTTCACGATCCGGACCGGGTTCACGCTGCCGCTGCTGGTGATCGCAGGGATCGGCCTCCTGCCGATGCTCCGCCGCGTGCCGCGCGTCGTCGCCGTCCTGTCGCTCGCCTTCGTGCACCCCGCGCTGTTTCCGTCGCACGCGATCGATCACCCGATGTTCTTCGTCTACGCGGCCCCGCTCGTCGCGATCAGCGCCGCATGCGCGGCCGCCGCGATCGCGGCGCGACTGCCGCAGTGGGTCGGTCGGATCGCGCAGGCCGGCGTGCTCGCCGTGGCGATCGCGGCGCCGGCGATCTCCGCGTGGTCGCACCTCGAGAACACGACGCAGTCCTTCTACAAGGATCTCGGGAGCGTGTTGACCGCGGCGGTCGAGCACGACAACTGGGAGGCGGGTGAGCCGCTCGGATACAACGTCGGTCACAGCTGGCCGTACGGTGCCTACCACGCCTACCTCGATTCGACGCGGGTGGTCGGTTTCGCGGTGGTCGACGCGAAGACGCTCGCCGCCGCGCCGGCCGGCGGTGCGCCGCGCGGTCTGCGCTATCTCTGGCTTCGCTACGGCGAGGTGCCCGCGTTCGCGAAGGACGATTTCGCGCAATCTGCCGAGCTCGAAGCGCTGCTGAACTCGTTCCCGAGAAAGCGTGTGCCCATCCTCGAGACGCGCGTCGACGTGACCGGACGCGGCGATGTCGTCGAGATCAGGGAAGCATGGCTGGTCACGCTGCGGGAGCCCGGCTGACGTACCGAACGAGTTGCGCTGGACCGTGCAGGCGATTGCGGGGGCGTGCAAGATCCGCGCGGTCGTCTACACTCGCCCCTCCTCTCTCGCCCGCCACACCCGTCCGCTGCGACCGCTCCGCAACCGATGCAACGCACCGAAATCCTCGCGATCGGCACAGTCTCGCTCCTCTCCTTCGCTCTCCCGGCTCAAGAGCCGTACCGCGTCGCGGTGTCGACCACTCCGAGTTCGTTCTTCGAGATCAACTCGTTGCGCGACCATCCGACCAATCACAGCCAGAGCTACTGCGCATTCGCGACTCCGGCCGGGGGTGACAGCCTCTTCGAATTCGGTTGGTTCTACAGGATCGCGGGTGATGCCCAGAACTTCGCGTTCAACGACGATCCGACGAACATGTTGGTCACGCCGACGACCTACGACTTCGGCCCGCCGGCGACGGGTCTCAACGTCGGCTCGATGTCGCTGCAATGGACCGACGTCGATGGGCGTGGTTTCGACGCGACCTGGCAGATCGACATCGCGGAACTCGCCTCCGACCGCGCGATGGCGACGCACACGTTGTCGTTGACCAATCCAACGGCGTCTCCGCTGACGATCGAGATCTTCTGTTACTTGGACATCGACACGGACGGTGGCCCTGGTGACGTCGACGAGCGGGTGAACTTCAACGATCGCTTCGTGGTCCGCGACCAGACGACCGAACACTTCGTCGATGTCGGCGTCGATCCAGCGCCGACCGCCTACGAGGTCGACGACTTCTTCGCCGATCTCGACGGTCGAATCGCGGGGGGTGCGGCGTACGACCTCCAGAACACGGGCTTCCCGTTCTCGCCCGGTGACTGGACGGGGGCGATGCAGTGGTCGCTGACGATCGATCCGTCGGCGACGACGGACATCGAGGTCACGCTCGGGCGCAACGTCTGCCCGAACCCGTTCGGCATCCTCGCGAGCGTATCGAACTACGGCACGCCGGTTCCGGGCACGCTCGGTCCACCCCGCGTGAGCGCGACGCCGCCGATCGTCGCGAACCAGTTCGAGATCCTGATCGGTAACGGCCCGTCGAACGGTGCCGCCACGCTGATGATCGGCGACATCCCACAGGAGATCCCGTACTGCGGGATCACTCTGTATCTCAACCCGTGGACGTCGTTGTCGATCCCGCTCGATGCCGTCGGATCGGGTTCGGTGCCGATGCTGACCCAGTGTGCGCCCAACCTGTACGGAATCACGCTCCTCGCTCAGGTGTTCACGATCGACCTTGGGAGCACGTCACCGTGTTTCCCGATCGCGCACTCGGATCGCGTCGAGATGTTGCTCGGCGACTGAACCGAGCTACTCGATCACGACCGCGGTGCCGTACGCGAGGATCTCGGCGGCGCCCGACGCGATGCTGGAGGTCTCGAACTCGACACCGATGATCGCGTTGGCACCCTGTCGGCGCGCATCCTCGATCATTCGGTCGAGTGCCTGTTCACGGCATTCGGCGAGCATCTTGGTGTAGTGGTGGAGTTCGGCGCCGACGAGGTTCCGGATCCACTCGGCGATGTCGGTGAGGATGTGGCGGGTTCGGATCGACGACCCGCGCACGAGTCCGATCGTCTTCACGATCGCGCGGTCCGGGATGGCTTCGGCGGTCGTGATCAACATCAGCGCAACACTCCTCGATAGCGGTCGAATCGGTGCGTGCGGATCTTGAGGCGTAGCGTGTTCACGAGCAGGATCAGGGCGCCGGCGACGACCGACAGTACGGCGAGCTTGACGGGAAGCGGGATCGCCTCGTGCGTGATCAGCCAGTAGATCCCGAATCCGAACAGCACGGACACACCCAGGAAGATCAGGATCCAGCCGAGGCGCCACTCACCACGGTTGTAGAACTTCGCCCAGAACCGACGCATCTCGTGGTCGGCCGGTTCCATGACACGCATCGAGGCGGTCACCTCGACGAGGTTCCGGTAGCTCGCGACCTCGATCGCGAGTTCGGGGTCCTCGTTGATCTCGCGTTGGAAACGTGCGCGTTCCTCGGGCGACATCTCGTCGTCGAGGAACGCCATGAGTTGCAGTTGGCGATCGGTCAACGGAGCGTCGTCGGTCATGCGCGCCCCTCCATGTACGGTTCGATCAAGTCGCGGAGTTTGCGGCGGGCGTGGTAGAGACGCGACATGACGGTCCCGATCGGGATGTCGAGGACCTCGGCGATCGCGGCGTAGTCGAGGTCCTCGAAGTGTCGCAGCATGATGATCTCGCGGTGGTTCACCGACAGCATCTCCAGGCAGCTCCAGAGCTGGCGTTGGGTTTCCGACAGCTCGGCGTCCTCGTGCGGAGAAGTCGTGTGTTGGTCCGGCAGTTCGAAGCTGGAGTCACTCTCGTCGCGGCGGACCTGGTCCTTCGAGAAGTGGCCCTTGCGACGGTGCTTCTGGATGTAGGTGATGCAGGCGTTGCGCAGGATCCGGAAGAACCATGGGGCGAACGGCTCGCCATCACGGAATCGCTCGAGCGACTTGTAGACGCGGAAGAACGCTTCTTGCGCGAGTTCGGTCGCTTCGTCCCGGTTCCCGACGTATCCGTACGCGACGCGGATCGCGCGCCCGATGTACCGCTGGACGAGAATCTCGAAGCTTTGAGCGTCACCGTGCTTGGCGCCGGAGATCAGGCGGATTTCCTCTACGGCGTTCAATTCGGGCGGCCTACGCGCAGCGACGCGGGAGAATTCACGGGAACTCGGCCAAGTGAGTTCCACGGCGCGGGGCTCCGAGTGGTGGAGAGTAGGGGAGTCGAACCCCTGACCTCCACAATGCCATTGTGGCGCTCTACCAACTGAGCTAACTCCCCGCGACGGAGCCCCGCGTGGGAGGCTCGGGAAGGTAGCGCCGGAGCCATCCGGGTCAACCCTGATGTTGCAAAGCTCGCGCTGATCGATGCCCACCTCCCGGTGTTCCCGGCGTGAAGATCCGCGGCTTCGCGCGGTCTGCGAGGAAGTGGCGGTGGCGTCGCCCGAGCATGGTGGCTACGATCGGTCGCATCGGAGTTCGGGCGACCGAGCTGCCGAGGAATCACTCGCACACGCACCGGGTCAGGGCGCGTGTCGGGAGCGCGAACTCAGGGAGGCCCACCGTGGTCAAGAAGACGTCATTTCTGGAGAAGTTGAAGAACCGGTGGCGCCCGGCGTCGGGCATTCGCCTCGACGACCGCGGTGTTTCGTCACCGACGTCAGGTTCGGAGTCGGCGCCGCGCAACGTCGCGAAGCCGATGCCCGAGCCGGTCTCGAGCCGCAAGCTCAGCACCAAGCAGGAGGCCGTCGTCGCGATCAACGAGGGCTTCAAGGAACTAGCCAGCCTGCTCCGCGGCATGCAGACCCGCGTCGACGATCAGGGCGAGCAGATCCACGCCGCCGTCGAGAGTCTGGCTCAGCTGCCGGCGCTCAGCCAGGCGCAGATCGATCTCATGCGCACGATGGTCGAGCGCATGGACAAGCAGAACTCGGTGACCGAGGAACTCGCGGCGCATCTCGCCGACATGCCCGAACTCGCCGAGAAGTTGCGTGCCTCCGTCGATCGCGCCGAGGCGACCGATCAGCGTACCGCCCGTACGCTGGATGAGTTCCGGAACAACATGGCGAGCATCCAATCGGCGATGACCGAGATCGTCGACCATTCGGGCAAGCACGTCGAGGCGACGGCGTCGCTCGCGTCGGACCAGCAGCAGACCCTCGCGGACCTCGCGACGACGTCCGAGAAGAGCGCGCAGACCCTGCGGCAGGCGCAGCGCGAGCAATCGGAGCGGATCGGCAAGCTGGCCGAAGCGAATCGTCGCACGAACAAGGCGGTCGTCTGGCTGCTCGCGACGATCACGCTCGCGCTCGTCGTGATCGCCGTGATGCTCGCTGTCTGACTGATCGTGACCTGCCCGGACTCGCGTTGCACGAATCGTCGGTCGGAGCCGACCGGGGAGTGACGCGGCGCCTCTTCATGGTG
>JAGQQZ010000222.1 GCA_020425915.1 Planctomycetota bacterium
AGGATGGGGGGCTCGCGGATGATAGAGTGATCCGTCGCTTCGCGGAACCCATTAGGTCGATGGTACGGTCTGGCGCATCATGCCTCGGACGCGGCGGCTCGGTTCGCCGTCGATCCGATCGGCTCGATCCCATGGACTCGAAGCGTTGCCCAAAGCGGTTCGAGAGCGCGCTTCCGATCCAGGTAGAACGCACTGCCGCGAATCCGCACGAACGTCCAGCCGCACCGTTCGAGCGATCGCTGCCTGGCCTGGTCCGCATCGAATTCCTCGACGCCGTGCCACGCGTCGCCGTCGCATTCGATCGCGATCCGACGTTCGGCACCGACGACGACGAGGTCCAACCGGTAGCCGGCAACCTCGAACTGTGGCTCGACTCGATAACCCCGCGTGACGAGTTCGCGGCACACGTCGACCTCGAACCAGCTGTCGAACGGTTCCGGAGGGGCGCTGCGACGGTCGTCCGCGGCGCCGCGCGCGATCGCATTGGCGTCGATGCCCGCGGCGCCGGCGACGTTCGCGTTGGGGTCGAGGCAGTACTCCAGGAGCGCGCGCCGGAGGCACTTCGGCGACAGGTCGTCGGGTCGCGCCGTGTGGAACAGCCAGAGCTGCTCGCGAGCGCGGCTGACCGCGACGTTGAAGCGGCGCTCGGATCGTTGGTCGGCGAGTGTGCCGATCCTCCGGTCCTCGCTCGGCGCTGCGACGAGCGACAGGAACATGACGTCGCGTTCGTCGCCCTGGAACGCGTAGGCGTCGCCGCACACGAGGTCGCGCTCGAGCACGACGTCCGGGCCGAGTCGTTCGAGCAGCTTGCCTTCGATCAGTTGCGCCTGCGGTCCGCCCTGCAGGCTGATCACACCGAACGACTTGCCTTCGTACGCCGGGTCGGAGTGGCAGGCCGCGATCTGCTCCACGATCGCGTCCGCCTCGGGCGGGTTGACGACCTTCGTTTCCGTGCCGTCGCGATACCCGTCCGCGACGTGACGCGTGACGACCACGGGCCGGAGCCGTCCGGCGCCGAACTGCTTGAGCGGGATCAGCGGCTCGGTGCGATAGCAGAGGTCGTTGCAGAATCGGATGATCTCCGGCATGCAGCGGAAGTGCTCGCGCAGCCGGACCCGGTTGCCGTAGCGGATCTCGGCGAGGTCGAACAGGCTGTGCTCGAGGCTGAACGCGTCGTCGTGCGGCAGGTCCGTCAGGTGGCGTTGCCGGAGGTGTTCGACGTCGTCCCGGGTCAGGCCGACGTAGTCCGGACTGATCTGCTTGTCGTCGCCGACGACGATCACCTGCTTCGTCAGGTACAGGAGCATCAGCGCGTCGGGACCCGACTGGCTGGCCTCGTCGATGATGACGACGTCGAACGCGTCGACGCCGGGGCGGATCGACTCGGCGACACGGTACATCGGCATGACCCAACACGGGATCGCGGTGCGGCACTGTTCCATGTGCTCGCGCGCGGCGCGCCGATGCCGCGCGGCGTGCTTGCCCGTACCCTTGCCGACGCGCCGCACGGCCTTGGTCCACGCGACGAGGTGTTGGCGCTCGTGCTCGCCGAGGTTGCCGAGCAGCGCGTGCCACGCGAGTGCTTCGGCGAGGTCGCACGTCGCATCGCGCTCGGCGCTCCGCAGTGCTGTCAGCGATCGTCGCAGTGAGTCTTCCCGGTCGGAGTCGAGTCGTTCCTCGACGAAGGCGCGCGCCCGCGCGTGCGCCCACGCGTTCCGCAGGTCTTCCACCGGCGGCCGGTCGGCCCGAGCGAGCCGCGTTGCGGTCGCCGGCGCGCCCGCGGCGCGTACCCGCGCGAGCAGGTCGTGCAACTGCGCCAGTTCCTCGACCCGGCGGACGGCCGACTCGAAGGCGTCGAGGTCGCGCGCGTCGAGGGCGGACGTCACGAGCCGGGCCGCGGCGTGGTCGACCGCGCCGACGCGGGCGACTTCGGCGCGGATCTCGTCGGTCGCGCGTTCGCATCGCGCCGCGTCGCGGGCCTCGGCCGCGGCCTCGGCGAGGTCGGCGACCGCATCGTGTGAACTCCACGCCGGTGCCCGCCACGTCTGGCTCTCGCGCGTCGCGGCTTCGATCTCGCGGACGTCGTCGGCCAGCGATAGCGCGGCGTCGAGCGGTTCGCGCAGGTCGGCGAACCATGCCCCGCGCATCGCGTCCGAGTCCGGACTCGCGACCTCGGCCACGTCCTGCCACGCCGCCGCGAGTTCGTCGAGGTGTCTCGCCGCGTCGAGTGCGGCGAGGAGCGCGTCCAGCGCCGCGGTCGTGTTCGCGAGTCGACCATCGACCGTCGCGCGTTCCCACAGGTATCGGGTTCGCTTCACGACTGCCGACCGGAAGACCCAGAACCCGAACCCGCCGCCGTTCGCGAGGTGCG
>JAGQQZ010000223.1 GCA_020425915.1 Planctomycetota bacterium
GCGACACTACCCCTACGCCGACGGTGTCGCGGGCGGCGATGGTTTCGCGCACGGCTACAACTGGTTCTTCTCGGACCTCCGCAGTTCCGCCAAGCCGGAGGATCCGGCGAACTGGACTTGCCTGGACTTCACGCGACTCCAGAACGGAGGCTTCGCCGGCAACGTCGTCGACGAGCCCCGAGCGTTCCAGGTCTGGCGCGAGGCGATCGAACACAGCGGGGCCGTGTTCCACCACGGCGAGGGCCTGTTCGCCGGTTCGACCGTGATCGGTGGCGAGATCTCCGCGCCGGCGGTCTCGGGCGAGCTCGAGCCCGAGCCGCTGTCGGTGCACGGATCCTGGTTCGGAGTGTCGGGCACCGTCGACCACGAAGCGCTCGTCGCGGAACCCGCGTTCGCACCGGCGCCGGAGACCGAGACCTTGACCTCGTCGATCGAGAAGCGTGGCCGCACGCTCGTCGTGGACACGCTCGGACCGTTCTGGAGCAAGCCGTGGCTCGGCGAACTGGCTCCGGACGACGCGACGACGTGGTTCTCGTCGGGCAACCTGTCGACCTCGCGTTTCCACCACGAGCTCCGGGACGAGGCGACGCTGTCCGACTTGCCGCTGGGCACCGACTTCGGCTTCCCCAGCGGTTCGCGGGCTGGCGAGTTCGGCACCGCGGCGTTCCTGCACGCGACCGATGCCTCGGGCGGCCCCGTCGCCTATCGACTCATGGGCTCGGGCGTCGCCGCGACCGTGCAGGGCAACGCGCTCGATCTGTTGCGTGATGCCGGCGCGAAGGCGGACACGTCGATCGGTTGGCGTTGGCCGTTCGAGATCGGTGGTTCGTTCACGCCGCCGGCGTACTGGGCGTTCGCCACGAGTTTCCCGGCGCACTACTTGACCGAACTCGAGCGGCTGGCGACGGTCGGCGTCGACGACGACTGCGGTGGAGTCGTCGTGAGCCTGTCGTCGCCGACGAACGACGTGGGGTTCCTGTCGATCCTCGGCGCCGTGCCACGGTCGCGGATCGAACACGAGACCGTGATGGAGCAGGGTCTGCTGCTCGGGCTGCACGCATTCTACGTCGCCGGAGAACCGGCCCACGCGCTCTCGGTCGAGGCTCCGCCCGTGTGCACGATCCTGGAACCGGAGTCGCAAGCCGTCTTCGAGGAGCCGGCGAGCGTCACGATCCGTTGGCGCACGAAGTTCGCGCGATTCGACGGTGACCCCTACACCCCGAACTACGCGACCGGCTTCGTCGGCAACGAGATCCCGCTCGGCTACGTGGTCCTGCTCTCCGCCGACGCGGGTGAGACCTGGACCTACGCGATCGACGCCTCAGCGGCAGAACCGGGGAACTGGTTGCCGGAGTCGTCGCCCTACTTCCAGTCGGATGTCGGGACTGGCGACGAGTCGTACCTGCTCTCGACGCCGGCGAAGGCGTATCCCGAGGGCGAGTACCTCCTCCGCGTCGAGTGCTACCACGCCGAGCGCGAGCTGCACTACGGCTACCACGAGCGGACGTTCCAGATCCGGCGGAAGCCCGTCGACGAGGGGGCGAAGTGATCGTCGACGTGCGCAGACCACGCGGTCAGGCCGGCTTCACGATGGTCGAGATGACGATCGTGCTCGTCGTGCTGTCGGTGCTCTCGGTCATGATCGTCCACTCGATCAAGGGCCTCGCGTCGACCCAGACCTACACGCGCGGCCAGGCACGAGTCCTGGAGATCGCCGATCGCATCGCGCAGGACGTGGCGCGCGACGTGCGATTCGCGGTGCGCGCCTACGTCGAGGATCCGGACGACCGGGCGTTCTTCAACTACCTGTCGCTGCCCAAGTTCATGTTGTCGGGCACGAATCGGCTGCCGTTGATCTCCGAGCTCGGCATGTTCGACGTCGACCCGCCCGACCAGCGATACACCGGCAACACGCTCGCGCTCGTGACGACGCTGCCGCACATCACGATCGACGTGTCGGGGGACGGGAGCAAGAACTACAAGCGCGTCGACACCTTCCAGTTCCTGATCTACTACGTGACCATCCGTGCCGACGGACGGCCCGACCTCGGTCGCTGGTGCAGCACGCCGGTCGCGAGCTACAGCGAGATCATGAGCATCTCCAACGAGACCCAGCGCGCGCGCGTGATCGCGAAGCTCGCGCAGGAGGGTTGCTGCTGCGCGTGGGACCAGACGAAGCCGGCGGACGCGGCGTTCTACACGCTCGACGCGTCGCGCGGCCAGATGGACCTCGCGACCGCCTCGCAGAAGCCGGTCCGGCAGGCGGACGACCTCTCGATCCGCAACATGCTCGCCGATCGTCACGTCGAGATCGCCGAGAACGGAACCGGCCGGGTCGCCGTGCCGAAGTTCGCGCGTCCGGAATCGGGGTTCCCGCACGGATTCGAGATTCGGATCGACGGTCCCGGATCCGGTCGACTGGTGCTGATTCGGCTCGTGGTTTCGAAGCGCACGGGGGACCGCGTGACCAACTCCGCGCAGGTGCTCCGAATCGTGCCGCTGCGCGACGTCTGACCCCGGTGGTCAGTGCGGGGCGTCGAGCCCGAGGTCGTCGCGCAGACGATCGAGCTCTCGCGGTGCGCCGAGCAGGACCATCCGGTCGCCGGTCTCGAGCACGAGTTCGGGGCGCGGCAGGATGCGCTGCTCGTAGCCGTTCGCGTCGACGCGGATGTACACGATCGGCGTGATCCCGCGCTCGGCGACGAGGTCGAGCGAGTCGAGCGAGCGTCCGGCCAGCGAGTCGGGGATCGTGACCGGCTTCAACGCGCTGTCCCGCGGCAGCTCGACGTAGTCCGCTTCCTTCGAGTCCGGCGACTTGAGCTTGGCGCGGAGCTGGCGCTTGCCGAGCACCTCCTCGCTGAGACAGGTCACCAGGTCGCGCCGCGTGATCCGTCCGACCAGCCGCGGATTGTCGTGCGACTCGACGACCGGTAGCTCGTCGAGGTCGGGATCGTCGAATCGATCGATGATCGCGGCGAGTGATTCGGACTCGACCGTGTGCGGGATCGGTCGCGTGAGGTCGGCCGCGATGACGACGGACCCGAGGGTCTCGTCGTTGATGTAGTACTTCACGTCGTGGAGTTGGATCTGACCGAGCAACCGTCGCTCGCCGTCCACGACGTAGATCGTCCCGCGACGGGTCTCGCGGAAGCTCTGCAGCACCTCGTCGAAGCGCGTGTGGTGGTCGATCGCGACGGGGTCGGCGCGTTGGATGTCGCGCACGAAGGTGTTGTGGATCGCGAGCTCCTCGATCCCCGAATGCAGCTTGTGCCCTCGCTCCTTGAGTTGCGCGGTGTAGATCGACTCCGGATCGATGAGTCGGGCCGTCACGCTGCCGACGATGCTGCACAGCATCAGCGGAAGGATCAGGTCGTAGTCCCCGGTGAGTTCGAACAGCAGCATGATCGCCGTGATCGGGGCGTGCGTCGTCGCCGCGCACATCCCGGCCATCCCGACCAGCGCGAACGCCACCCGCTTCTCGGAGCCGATGTCCTCGAACAGTCCGACGACGTTCGCGAACGCGGCACCGAGCGCAGCGCCGACGACGAGGTTCGGCGTGAACACTCCGCCGAGTCCGCCCGAACCCGCGGTGATCGCGGTGGCGAGGACCTTGAACACGACGAGTCCGGCGACGAACGTCAGCGCCGGCATGTGCTCCAGATCCGCGATGATGTCGATCGTGGCCTGACCGTTGCCCCAGACCTGTGGTAGCCACACGCCGATCAGGCCCACCAGCGCACCGCCCAGGGCCATGCGCAGCGGGAACGGCAGTCGCGTGGACTGGAACGCGACGCGTCCGAACTCGAGGCAGCGTCGGAACACGACGCCGCCGACACCGCACGCCGCGCCCAGCGCGATCGCCGACAACACGAGGTGCCAGTCCTCGAGCTGGATCGCGCCGCGGTAGTAGATCGGCTCGTAGTCGACGAAGGCGCGCGTCACGAGCGTCGAGACCACCGAAGCGACGACGATCGGGGCCATGACGTCCATCGCGAAGTTCCCGAGCACGACCTCCATGACGAAGATCGCGGCGGCGATCGGCGCCTTGTAGGCCGCCGCCATCCCGGCCGCGATGCCTGCGCCGAGCAGGATCGTGCGGGTGCGCGACGACTCGTGGAACATCCGACCGATCAGCGAGGCGACGGTTGCGCCGAACTGCGAGTTCGCACCCTCGCGGCCGATGCTGCCGCCCGAAGCGATCGTGAGGCCGGACGACAGGATCTGCACGAGGGACTTCGGCAGCCTGATCTCGCCGCGTCGCGTGGCGACCAACTCGATGACGTCGGTGATCCCGAACGGCCCGCGTTGGTTCCGGATCGCCATGATGCAGAGACCCGCGAGCAGGCCGCCGATCGTCGGGATCAGCACGCGATGCCAGTCGTCGAGCGCGAGCGCCGCGTTGTTGATCGTGGATCCGCGACTGCCCATGAACAGGGACTGCAGCCAGGCGATCCCGTTCAGGAACGCGACCCCGAGCAA
>JAGQQZ010000224.1 GCA_020425915.1 Planctomycetota bacterium
ACGATTCGGATGCCGATCGAGGGCTGATCGCTTGGATTCGATGGTTGGTGGGCCGGCCCGCGGTTCGAGTTGCTACGATCCCCGGACCCCTCGAGGCAAGTTCGATGAAGCAGAACGCGATTTCATGGGCTGCGCTGGTCATCGCGACCATCGCGGCGTTCCTCGCCGGGCGCGGCTCGATGGCGCCGGGCCTCGACGCGCAGGACCCGGGTTCGACCCGTCCGGTCCTGCCGCCGGTCAACTACCCCGGCTCGGCCACCGGGGAGCAGCCCGGGATGCTCGTCTACACCGAGGAGAACGGCGGCGCCGCGGCGGCCAACGGCATCCTCGCCGTGACCGGCAGCTACGGGGTCGGCACCTCGGTGCTCTACGTGCTCGACACGGTCAACCGTCAGCTCGCGGTCTACGAGGCGCGCGGCGGCGGCTCCGAACAGCGCCGCGTGGTGCTGGTCGGCGCCCGCAAGATCGACCTCGACCTCCAGCTCAGGAGCTACAACGACGAGTCGGAGTACCAGTACGAATCGCTCGAGCGGATGTTCGAGTCCAGGCGGCCGAAGACCGCTCGTGACGGAACCCCCGACCCCACCGATCAGACCGGCGACGGGCGCTGAGCGCGAGGTTCGCGGCCTGGCGGAAATTCCGACCGGGGGGCACCATCGCGCCCGAATTCCTGTAGTCTACGCGCCACCCCTCACGTCCCTGATCCATTCATTGGAGCGCGAAGAATCGTGTCCAACCAAGAAGACTTCGTCTCGTTCGAGAAGGCCCTGCGCGACCTCCAGATGCGCAGTGAAGAACTCCGCAAGCTCGTTTCCGAAGGTGAGATCCGCGCGTTCCGCGACGGATCGTCGATGAAGTTCCGCCGCGAGGACATCGACAACCTCAACGCGGTCGACGACCTGTCGGATTCGCTTGAGGACGACACCGGCATGGTCACCGAGGAGCTGTCCGAGGAGGACACGCTGCTCGTCGCCGACGACGACGAGATCGAGGAGATCGCCGCCGCGGCTCCGTCCTCCGCCGTCACCGCGGGGTCGACGCGTGGTTCCCGGATCCGCGCCGCTGCCGACGAGCAACAGGCCACCGAGCCCGCATGGGTGACGGGTGCAGCCATCGTCGGCGCCGTGTTCATGATCTGGGGCTTCATGGTCGCCTACTCGATCGCGACCGGCGCGGATCCGAACGGGCTCACCGGTCTGCTCTCGTTCGCCAAGTGATGCCGGTGACGGTCGCTTCGCGCGACCGTCGCGAACCCCGCCGCCGCCGACCGTTCGGCGCGGCGTGTCGTTCCGTTGCGGTCAGGTCCGTCCAGAAGTCCGGACTGCTCGCTGGGGAACCGACCGTCCTCCCGTTACACTTCGGCTGCGTGCAGAGCACCACGAGCGGCGTGGTGCGAGCCTGCCGTGTTTCTCCGATCGACCGGGAGGGATCGTGTTTCGGATCACCACTGTCATTTGCATCGCGGCCATCGCCGCACTCCCCTCGTGTGTGAGTCAGGCTGCGCACCAGCGCGCGCTCGACTCGAACGAACGGCTCCAGCAGCAGCGCGACGCACTCGACGCGCACGTGAAGGACCTCGAGTCGCAGAACTCGCGCCTCGCGTCGCAGGTCAAGTCGCTCGGCGCGAACGCCGTCGAGGCCGACTCCGTCAAGAACCTGCAGAAGAAGCTCCGCGACATGATCGCGCGGCTCGGTCAGGGCGGCAGTC
>JAGQQZ010000225.1 GCA_020425915.1 Planctomycetota bacterium
CCGTCGACGATACCGCAGCGCAGTCGACGACCGGGCGTCACCGCGAGGACGTCGAGCAGGTGTGCGGCTCGGCGACCTTCGATCCTGGCTCGTCCGGCGTCGTCGATCTCGTGCCGTTCGAGCAGGAGCAGGTTCATCGCGAACGCAGCGGGGTCTTCTGCTCGCCGTCGTCGGTGTAGAGCCAGGTCTGGTTCTTGCCGTGTCGCTTCGCTTCCTGCAGCGCCTTGTTCGTGCGGCGTCGAAACTCCTCGGCGGTGATCGGTGTGCGACCGTCGAAGGTGTCGATGCCGATCGAGACCGTGAGCCCGGTCGAGTAGCGGTCGGTCTGCACGGTGGTCTCCTCCATCCGCTTCCGAATCCGGAGCCCGGTCTGCACCGCCTCGGCCGCCGTGGTCTGCGGAAGCAACACGACGAACTCGTCACCGCCGAAGCGCGCCGGGAAGTCGGTCTCGCGGCACGACGAACGCAACGTCGCCGCCACGGCGCGTAGCACCTCGTCGCCGAACGCGTAGTCGGTCGTGTCGTTGATCGACTTGAAGTTGTCGACGTCGATCAACAGCATCGACAGCGGTGCTCGGTTCCGTTGCGCGCGCTTGAACTCGATGTGGAGCAGGTTGCGGAAGTGCCGCTCACTGAGGAGATCGGTCTTGAAGTCGTTCGTGACCTGGCCCTCGAGCTCGGCGGCGCGCTCGTGCAGTTGGCCGAGGTACTCCATCGCCGCCGCGGCCAACTCGACGCGGTGCAGGACTTCCTCGGTCGCGTGGGGCGGCAGCACGAAGTCGCGCAGCGGGACCCGCAGATGGCGAGCTTCGTCCAGACCGTCGACCGAGTCGACGAACACGATGACCGGCACGGGGTGGTCGCGTTGCAGCCGTTCGAGCATCTCGAACTCGACCCCATCGCGCTGCACGACGAGCGGGTTGAGGATCACCACGTCGGCGTCGGCCTCGATCGAGAGTTCCGCGCTCTGGTCCAACGACTGCGACACGACGACGTCGTAGCCGCTCCGGCTGAGGCAGGAAGCGATCTCTCGCAGCCCGTCACGCCGGTGGTCGAAGATCAACGCCCGCCGTATCCGGTTGTCTGCGCTGGACATAAGGTGTAGACCCTGAGTTGTGTAGCAGCCCCGCCGGGCCGTGGATTCGACCCGCCGGATCGGGGTCGGTCCGCGGGAGGGGCCGCCGCGGGCGGCGGAGCGCGAATCGACTCGTCGGGAATTTATGCGATCGCGGCCGGCGGCGAAAGTCCGGCCTTGCACCGGGGTTGCCCCGCTCTAGAATCCCGCGCCGCATTTTTCGTCCGCACCGCAACACTCACGAGAACGCACACGTGCCAGTCGTAACCGTACAGGAACTCATCGACGCCGGCGTCCACTACGGACACCAGGCCCGTCGCTGGAACCCGAAGATGAAGCCGTTCATCCACGGGCGGCGGCACAAGATCCACGTCATCGACCTCAAGGAGACGATCCGGGGTCTGGTCCGCGCGCGCCACTTCCTGACGCAACTCGCCGCTCTCGGCGGTCAGATCGTGTTCGTCGGGACCAAGCGGCAGATTCGGACGGTGGTCCAGTCCGAGTCGAAGCGCTGCGGGATGCCGGCGATCACCGAGCGTTGGATCGGTGGCACGCTGACCAACTTCAACACGGTTCGTGAGCGGCTCGCGCGCCTCGAGGAGATCGAGGCGATGGAGGCCGACGGCAGCCTCGAGAAGCACAAGAAGAAGGCGCAGGCGACGCTGCGTCGCGAGATGCGCAAGATCCAGCGCAACCTCGAGGGCGTGCGTGAACTGCACGGCCTGCCTTCGGCGATCATCGTGGTCGACCCGCGGCGCGAGGAAATCACGTTGCGCGAGGCGGCTCGCATGAACGTGCCCGTCGTCGCGATCCTCGATACCGACTGCGATCCGGACCTCGCGGACATCGTGATCCCGGCGAACGACGACGCGATGAGCTCGGTGCAGTTGCTGCTCTCGCGCCTCGCCGACGCGATCATCGACGGCCGCTCGGGTGTCGACGCCGACGTCCTGGCGCAGGCCCAGCGGTCGGCGGCGAACGACCCGCGTGCACGTGAGGTCGCCGGTCGTCGTCAGCAAGAGGGCCGTCCGCAGCGTGGCGGCGGCGGCGGTGGCGGCGGCGGCGGCGGTGGTCGTGGCCGACGCGAGCAGCCGCAAGGTGGTCGACTCGGTCGCCAGTCGACGGGCCGGTTCGCGTCCCGCGCGGGCGGGCATGCCGACTCGGTCAGCATCGGCGGAGCGGCGGAAGCGCCCGAGGTGAAGCCGGTCGAGACCGTGGAAGCGGCGCCGGCGCCGGCGCCAGCTCCGGCTCCCGAGGCCGA
>JAGQQZ010000226.1 GCA_020425915.1 Planctomycetota bacterium
TAGCAGTCGGAATCCGGCGCGCAGCGGATCGAGGATCAGACCTTGCGCCGACAACGAAGCAGGCATGCCTGCACGGGCCTCGATCGACACCGGCATCGAGTCGGTCCAGCGGCCATGACGGTCGAACACGCCGTCGCGCTCGGGGAGCGCCAGCCGGTCGACCCGGAACGGCGCCGCCGGATAGCCGGGCGGCTGATCGTACCCTTCCAACCGAAAGCGACCCGCGACGACCTCGAGACCATCGCCGGCGGCCAGGTCCCCGAACCAGAGCGCGAACTTCCCGTTCGCCGGGCCGCGACAATCGAGCTCGAGCGACCAATCGTCGTCGCGGCGAATCCAGTGAGTGCGAACGGTCACGGCGTCGACGACGACGTTTCGTCCCGTCCCCACGGGCCCGAACGCCGTCACGAACTGGAGCTCGTGCTCCCCCGGCGGCATGAACTCGGGAACTCGGAACTCGACGACTCGATCGTCGACGACCCTCACCTCGGGGATCCAGGTGTCGCCGAGCCACAGTTCGTCGAACCGCTCGTGCTGGGAGAACCCGGTTCCGCGCACGCGAACGACTTCGTCGACGAACGGTGTGATCCGCTCCGGCTCGACCGAGTCGACGCGGAATTGCGGCACCGCAGGATCTCGCGACGGGAACGCGAGCCGGCGATCGATCGCGACGCGCAACGCGTCCGCGATCTGCCGATGCCCTTCGGCGCTCGGGTGCACGCGATCGACCAGGAACGGCCACTCCCCCGGTCGCAGCGCAGACCACTCGGACGGCAGTCGTTCGCGGAGCGCTTGCAGCACAGGAGCGACATCCACGAGCTCGGCGTCCTGTTCGCGGGCGATCGAACGGATGGAGTCGCGATAGCTCTTGGCGACGGGACGGAATCGATCGAACTCGTCCGTCACGGGCGGCACGACGAACACGACCTCGCTACCGACCGCGCGCGCCGCGGTGGCGATTGCGGTGAGGTTCTCCTCGAATTCCTCGAGGCTGACGCGAGGACCGTCAGGGAACTCGCCCTTCTCGAGCGCCGCGGCGTACTTCGACGGTGACGGCGCCAGGAGTGCTCGCATCACGCGCGTGAGACGCAACCGACCGACGACGTTCGCCGAACGCTTCGCACGACTGCGATCGCTGAGCTCGATCGCCGGGACGTGGTCGTTCCACGCGCCGCAGTACACGACGGTCACATCGGGCTCGAGCGGCGCGATCTCTCGCTCGAACAACACTCGACTCTGGTAGCTCGAGTAACCGGGAAGCCCCGCGAGGATGCACTCGACGCGCCTCGCGGGCGACTCCGCCTGGAGTCGCCGCGCGAATCGCACACCGAACGTGTGCTCGTAGCGCACACCCAGCCCGAACACACAGGAGTCACCGACACAGGCGACGCGCAGGACACCGTGACGCTTCGGTCCGTCGGGTAACGGTCCACGCAATCCGAGTCGATTGGTCGGGTAGACACGATTCCCCGGTCGCATCCGCCAGAACAGCGACTCGTCTTCGACGAAGACCGAGTTCTCTCCGCTCATCTCGACGAACCCGATCGGGCCCGAGTTCGCGGGCAGCCCGAAGAATCGCAGCAGGACCTCGACGATTCCGAGCGCGACCGACGCAGCGCCGACGACGAGCACGATCTTCGCAACGAACCTGGTCGGTCGTCGGACTCGGTGCCGCGGACCGTCGTGGGGCATCGGGGTCATTCGGTGTCTCCTCGCATGCTAGCCGGGCGGGCACCGGCGCCGACGAGTGATTCCGAAGCGAATCGACCGTTCGCGTTCAGACCATGGCCCGCGCTAACTTGTCGGTACGACCGATGACCAAGCAGAGCGCGAAACTCCTCGGCGGCGCGCTCGCCGCCCTCGTCGCCGGCGCCGCGGCGTGGTTCGGCGGACTGCCGCACGACGCGTGCTGGACGGCGACGATCACGACGCTGTGCGCGGTCTACTGGGTGACCGAGGCGCTGCCGATTCCAGCGACCTCGCTGATCCCGTTCGCCGTGCTACCGCTGACCGGCGTGCTCGACCATCGGACGGTCGCGGCATCGTACGGCCACCACCTCATCCTGCTGCTCCTCGGTGGTTTCATCCTCTCGAAGGCCGTCGAGGGGAGCGGCGTGCACCGCCGTCTGGCACTGGGCATGGTGCGGGCGTTCGGAGGCTTCGGACGGCGCGGGCTCGTGCTCGGCTTCATGGCGGCGACGGCGCTCAGCTCGATGTGGATCTCGAACACGGCGACCGTGCTCATGCTGCTGCCGATCGCACTCGCGATCCTCGCCGACGAAGACGCCCGGGACCTGACCGTGCCGCTCCTCCTCGGCATCGCCTTCGCCGCGAGCATCGGCGGTGTGGGGACGCCGATCGGCACCCCGCCGAACGTCGTCTGCGTCGGGATCTACGAGGCTCGAACCGGCGTGAGGATCTCGTTCGTCGAGTGGATGAGCTGGGGCGTGCCATTCGTCGTCGCGTTCGTGCCGGTCGCCTGGTTCTGGTTGACGCGGGGCGTACGCCACGGACCCGCCCCCGTCGTCCCCGACCAGGGCGCATGGCGCCGTCACGAGCGTCGCGTCCTGGTCGTGTTCGCGTTGACGGCGGCGGCCTGGATCTTCCGCACGAATCCGGCAGGTGGCTGGACCGCACTGCTCGGACTCGGCGAGCACGTCGGCGGGAGTTGGCGCGCGGCGGCGGGAGACGAAACCGTCGCGCTCGCCGCGGTCGTCGCGATGTTCGTACTACCGAACGGTTCCGGCGGTCGACTGCTGACGTGGGAGCAGGCAAAGGAGATTCCCTGGGGGTTGCTGCTGCTGTTCGGCGGCGGGCTCTCGATCGCCGCGGCGTTCGAGGCGTCGGGGCTGTCGGAGATCGTTGGCGGCGCGCTCGAGGGTGTCGCCGGCGGACCGATCATCGTCGTCACGCTCGTGATCTGCCTCGTCGTCACGTTCGCCACCGAACTCACGAGCAACACGGCCACCACCACGCTGCTGATGCCGATCCTCTGCTCGGCTGCGATCGCCGCGAACGTCGAGCCGCGGCTGCTCATGGTGCCCGCTGCGATCAGCGCGAGTTGCGCATTCATGATGCCGGTCGCGACGGCCCCGAACGCTGTGGTGTTCGGGACCGGCGAGATCCCGATCCAGCGCATGGTCCGAGCCGGGCTCGTGCTCAATCTGGTCGGGGCAGTGATCGCGACGGCGGTGAGCGTGACGATGCTCTAGGGCGCTCGAACCGTGGCGCTGAGAATCGGCGCCCAGCCAGCCTGCCAACCAAACTGGCAGTGCAAGCCAACATGACACCTTTCGAGCCGAGACGTTGGCTTGCAGTTTGAACATAAATATCTGTATTGTATCTACTTACAAATATTGCGCCGAAATGGCACGCGGGTTGCTTCGCTCCGCTCGTTCCCAAAGGACCATCAAGTCAACAGGAGAAGCAACCATGCGATACCCGATCACCGCTCGTCGCCAGAACGCGACCAACAGCCCTCTCTCGCTGTTCGACAAGTTCTTCAGCGAGTTCTTCACCGACCCGATCGCCGAGAGCCACACGCTCCTGCCGCGGGTCAACGTCGCAGAGACCGACTCGGCGCTGACGCTCGAGTTCGAACTTCCGGGAGTGAAGGCAGAGGCGCTCGACATCGAGGTCCTCGACAACCGGCTCGTGGTCAAGGCCACCCGCGAAATGGCGCTCGAGGCCGACAAGTACCACGCCGTCGAGCACCACCACGGCGAGATGACCCGGCAGATCGTCCTGCCGCGCGGGCTTGACACGGACGCGATCTCGGCGACCTTCGAGAACGGCCTTCTCACGATCGAGGTGCCGAAGACCGAACCGGCCAAGGCCCGCAAGATCGAGATCAAGCGCTGATTCGCAAACCCCCGA
>JAGQQZ010000227.1 GCA_020425915.1 Planctomycetota bacterium
ATCGGCGATCGCGACATCGCGAACCTCAAGCGCGACATCCTCGCGTCCGGCCTCTCGACGTCTCAGCTCGTCAAGACCGCGTGGGCGTCGGCCGCGACCTACCGTTGTACCGATCGCCGCGGCGGCGCCAACGGCGCGCGCATCCGCCTCGCGCCGCAGAAGGACTGGGACGCCAACGAGCCGGCCGAGCTGTCGAAGGTCCTGTCGACCCTCGGCAAGATCCAGCGCGACTTCAACGAGGGTCAGTCCGGCGGCAAGCAGGTCTCGCTGGCCGACGTGATCGTGCTCGGCGGCTGCGCCGCCGTCGAGGACGCCGCGAAGCGTGCGGGCTTCGACGTGATGGTCCCGTTCGCACCGGGTCGCACCGACGCGACCCAAGCGATGACCGACGCGGCCGCGTTCGCCGTGCTCGAGCCGCGCGCCGACGGTTTCCGCAACTACCTGAGTGGCCCGGTCGACCGTCCGTCGCCGGAGATGCTGCTCGACCGGGCGCAGAAGCTGTCGCTGAGCGCCCCCGAGATGAGCGTGCTCGTCGCGGGCATGCGCGTCCTGGGTGCGAACCACGGTGCGACCAAGCTCGGCGTCCTGACCTCGCGGCCGGGAATGCTGACCAACGACTTCTTCGTCAACCTGCTCGACATGGGCACGGAGTGGAAGAAGGCCGCGGGTCAGACCTACGAGGGTCGCGATCGTGAATCCGGCGCCCTCAAGTGGACCGGCACCGCCGTGGATCTCGTGTTCGGCTCGAACTCGCGCCTGCGCGCGATCGCCGAGGTCTACGCCGCCGACGACGCCAAGGAGAAGTTCGTCAAGGACTTCGTCGCGGCCTGGAACAAGGTCATGAACCTCGACCGCTACGACCTCGCCGCGGACGCACGCGGGTGAACCGCGCAGGCCGGTCTGCCGTTACCCCGGCATTCCGGTCGATGTGAGAGCGATCGATGCGACCCGCAGGCCTCGCCGGCGGGTCGCTCCCATTCCGCCCCGGCGCGGCGCGCCGAGATCGGCTCGAACCATGACCGACGCGGCTTTCGTTCGGTCTCGAGTTCCTCGATCATGGCGCGCATGCCGACCTTCCGCTGCGAACTCGTGCACGGCGCGAAGACGCCGTACGACACCTGGACGTTCGTGATCGTGCCCGACGACGTCCGGCGCGCGCTCGGTGGCAATGCTCGCATCCCCGTGCGCGGCACGGTCGCGGGTGCGCCGATTCGAGCGACGATCAGCAAGGGGGAGGGTGTCCATCGATTCGCCGTGACGCGGGACGTGCAGGACGCCGCGGGCGTGCGGGTCGGCGACGAGGTCGAGATCGTGATCGAGGTCGACACCGCGACTCGTTCGGTGCCGGTGCCGTCCGAACTGCGCGAAGTGCTCGACGCCGAGGGGTTGTGGCCGGCGTTCGAGAAGCTCGCCCCATCCCATCGCCGCGCGTGGTCGGAGCACGTCGCGGAGGCCAAGAAGCCGGAGACTCGATCACGTCGCGCCTCGAAGGCGCCGGATGCGATCCGGGCTCGGTTGTTCCCGGGACAGCGATAGCGGCCTCGTCGAGTTCCGCCCGGCGTCCGATCGCTCGTTCGCCTGGCGGCGCCGGTTGCGAGTGGTCCGCTGCATCGGGGTTGGCTACGCTGCCGCGGATTCGCGCCGACGATGTCGTCGGTGCAGCGCCCAGCCCAACTCCTTGCTCTCGGGAGACGTCATGCGGCTCGTGGTCTTGCTGTACGGCGTGGTCAGCTACGCCCTGTTCCTCTGCGTCTTTCTCTACGCGATCGGCTTCGTCGGCGGGTTCGGCGTGCCGAAGTCCATCGATGGCGGAGCCGTCGGCGACAAGTCGACGGCGTTCCTGATCAACGCCGTGTTGCTCAGCGTGTTCGCGATCCAACACTCGGTCATGGCGCGTCCGGCGTTCAAGGCCCGGTGGATCAAGGTGGTCGGCGCGGCCGCCGAGCGCAGCACGTACGTCATGGCGACGAATCTGCTGTTCATCGCGCTGTTCTGGCTCTGGCGGCCGATGCCCGACTCCGTCTGGCATGTCGAAGGTGCGTTTGCGACGGTGTTGTGGGTCGGATTCTGCGCCGGGTGGCTCACCGTCCTGGTCTCGACCTTCCTGATCGACCACTTCGACCTGTTCGGGGTTCGCCAGGTCCTGCTCCACTTCCGTGGCGCGGAGTACACGCCGCCGAGCTACGTCGAACGCTCGCTGTACCGGTTCGTTCGCCACCCGATCATGCTCGGTTTCCTGGTCGCGTTCTGGTGCGCGCCGTCGATGAGTGAGGGCCACTTGCTCTTCACGGTGATGTCCACGGCGTACGTCGTCGTCGCGATCCACATCGAGGAGCGCGATCTCGTGAACGCCCACGGCGACGCGTATCGGTG
>JAGQQZ010000228.1 GCA_020425915.1 Planctomycetota bacterium
CACCGAGTGCGCCCGCCTCCATCGCGCGCGCATACGCGTCGTCGACGTCACCGGTCGAAATTCCGGGGCCGAGGGAGCGCTTCATGTTCCAAGCCTCGTCCAGCAGCTCGCCGAAGCCGGTGATCGGTGCGTCGCTCGACAACAGGTCGACGCTCTCGTCGACCATGTGACCGAGGATCCGCAGTTGGCGCCGCTTCTTCGCGATGTCGGTCACGTACTGCTTCGCGACCATCGACGCCGTTCGCACGATCCCCGTGTAGAACAGCATCAGGTGCGAGTCGAGTTCGGCGGTGCGAGTCGGCGGCAGGACGATCGGCGACACGCGGATGTCGCCGCTCTCGCAGAACGTGATCCGGTTGAACCCGCCGTACGCCGCCGACACCTGGTCCTGCGACCCGACGACCTCACTCAGGACGTTCTGTTCGACCTCGATCGATTCGGTCGCCAGCTCGTGCTTCGAGACCATCCGACCCTGCAGCGCGTACATCGCGTGCAGCAGCCCGACCGTGAACGAGGAACTCGATCCCATCCCGCTGCGCGCCGGGAGGTCGCCGACGTGATGCACCTCGAGTCCGCGGTCGATGCCGAGACGGTCGATCAGACAGCGCACGACCGGGTGGTCGATCTCCTCGGCCGATCGACGGTTCTCGAGGTGCGACCAGACGACGCGGTACTTGTAGTCGAAGAACGGCGGTAGGTAGCGACAGTGCAGGTAGCAGTACTTGTCGATCGTCGTCGCGAGGACCGCGCCACCGTGCTCGCGATACCAAGCCGGATAGTCGGTCCCACCGCCGAAGAACGACACGCGGAACGGCGTGCGACTGATGATCATCGAGTTCCCTCCAGGCCGACGAGGTCGCCGAGGCAGTCGACGACGAAATCGGGATGGCACGTTCCTTCGCGCTCGGTGTCCCCGCCGTAGCCGGTCCTCACCAGCACCGTACGCGCGCCGACCGCACGACCGAGGTCGATGTCGCAGGCCTTGTCACCGACGACCGTGCACTCGTGGGCCGCGAAACCGAGGTGCTCGGACGCAGCCGCGAACATCCCGGGTTCGGGTTTCCGGCAGCCGCAGTGCTCGGTCGGTGCGTGAGGACAGTGGAACACGGCCTGCACGCGGACGCCCTCGCGTTCGAGCAGCTCGAGCATGCGCGCCGTCACGGCCTCGAACGCCGCCTCGTCGTAGTAGCCGCGGCCGATGCCGGATTGGTTCGTGACGATCGCGATCTCGTATCCGCGCGCGCTCAGTTCCCGCAGTCCGTCGGCGACACCGGGGATCAGCTCGACGCGCTCCGGATCGGCGAGGTAGTGCTTCTCCTCGATGACGGTGCCGTCTCGATCGAGGATCAGCAGACCCGCGCGTTCGGCAGCGAACGCCCGCTGCGCGACCGCGAACGACTCCGGCGTGCCGATGTCGTGGAACTCCGCCTCCGCGCGCCAGGCCGGGAGCCCCCCGTCGGCGGCCAGGAACGGCAACACCTCGCGCTCCAGCGACAGCGGAACGGTCGGCCATCGGCGAACGAGCGAGCTCGTGAACGCATAGATCCCGGCGTTGATCCAGCCGCGACCGCGCATGGCCCCCTTCTCCTCGAACGCGCGTACGCGCGAACCGCTGTCCAATCGCAACTGACCGAAGCGGGCGAGGTCATCGCGATCGAGCGCGACCAACGCGGCGGACTCGCTGCGTCGCTCGAACCAAGCCAGGAACTCGCTGAGCTCGACGCCGCAGTGCGAGTCCCCGTTCAGCACGACGACGTCGTCGGAGTCCACCCACCGCATCGCGAGTCGCAGCGCACCGGCGGTGCCGAGCGGCTCGTTCTCGCGCGAGTAGTACAATCGAAGCGATCGATACGCGTCGCCGTAGAACGCCTCGATCTGCTCGCCGAGGTGTCCGATGCAGATCACCGCGTCACGCAAGCCCGCGTCGACGAGTTGGTCGAGCACGTAGCTCAGGAACGGACGACCCGCGACCTCGGCGAGAGGCTTGGGTCGGTCGGCGACGACGGCGCGCAGGCGCGTTCCGGCGCCGCCGGCCAAGACCAGCGCCGTCGGCCGAGCGTGGAGCCCTTTCGATCCCGATGCCATCGTCCCGGTTATCGAATCTCCGTGACGCCCGCCTGAAGCTGCAATCGCATGGGCGGGTCCGGGCCGTGTCGGATTCCGCGACACATGCGCGCGACCCTTCATTCGTGGAGTCGGGCCACTCGATCTCGCGCAATGATCGCGCCGATAGAGCGGGCAATGTCGAACCCCGCCTTCGAACCGGACCCCCGACCGCGGCCCCACGGACGACGCCGACTGTTCTGGGCGCCGTTCTGTGTGCTCGGCGTGCTCTGCCTGGCGACCACCGTCGTATGGGAGCTCAATCGACGGGATGCGTTCCGAGCCGAACGAACGCAGAGTCGGCTGCTCGTGAACGAGTTGGCGGCACGGCTCGGCGAGTTCATCGACGATCGGATTCGATTGCTCGATCTGATCCACCCGGCGCGCACGGAGGAATCGTCCATCTCCGGTCAGTGGTTGCGCGGCTACGCGGAGGAACTGCGGCGACGATTCGACGGGTTCCACGCGATCAACTGGATCGACGCGGAAGGCACGATTCGCTGGGTGTCTCCGCTGGAGGCGAACCGGGCGGCGCTCGGGCGCAATGTCTTCGACCATCCGGTGGCAGCCGACGTGATTCGGAGTGCCCGCGAGACGCGCTCCGTCCAGATGACCGGTCCGCTCGAGCTGTTCCAGGGAGGACGCGGCTTCACGGCGTACGTGCCGGAGTACGCAGACGATGGTTCGTTGACCGGATTCATCAACGGAGTGTTCCTCGTCGAGCCACTGATCACCTCGTGTCTCGGCGACGTGTTCTCCGCGTACGGCGTCGTGGTTCGGGATGGCGACACGACCGTGTTCCGCTCGTCATCGGACGATCGTGACGCCGTCGGGGAGTTCGCAGCGACCTCCGAGCTCCAACTCCCCGGCCGGACGTGGACGGTCACCGCCACGCCCCGGCGCAACGCGCTCGGCACGATCACTCGCAACTCGGACGCGTGGATCCTGTGGGGTGGCCTCTCGCTGGCCACCGCCGTCGCCTTCGTCGTGTGGCTCGGCCTCACGAGCGCGGACGCGGAACGTCGCGCGATCGAGTCGCGCGCCATGCTCGAGAACCGCCTCGAGCGGGCCCAACGACTCGAGGCCCTCGGCAAGTTGGCCGGCGGCGTCGCACACGACTTCAACAACATCCTCACCGCGATCCTCGGCAACGCGGACATCGTCGCGCGACGCGTCCAGGACGAACCGACGGCTCGACAGGCGATCGAACAGGTGGTCGCGGGATGCGACCTCGCCTCGGCGCTCACGAAGCGCCTGCTGACCTTCGCGAAGCGGCGTCCCCTACGCGTCGAGCGAGTCCATTTCGACGACGAGATCCGCCAGTTGCGCCCGATGCTCGCACAGTTCGTCCGCGACGGAGTCGACCTGCGGTTCGAACTGCGAGCTGCTCACGACGTCGTCGCGATCGATCCGTCGCAGATCAGCCAGATCGTGCTCAACCTGGTACTCAACGCGGTCGACGCGATGCCCGACGGCGGGGAGCTTCTGGTCCAGACGCGCAGCATCGGATCACCCACCGACCGCTCCGTCGGCGCGGAACTCGTGCTGTCCGTCTCCGACACCGGGATCGGAATGAGCGAATCGACGCGATCGCGCGCGTTCGAGCCGTTCTACACGACGAAGGAACTCGGCAAGGGTACGGGACTCGGCCTGTCGACCGTGTACGGCGAAGTCCACAGCGTCGGCGGCAGTCTCGAGATCCACAGTGAGGAGGGCCATGGCACGACGGTCGAAGTCCGACTGCCGCTCTCCGCCGAACACGCGACCCACCTCGGATCGCGTCGCGAGCGCACCCCCTCCGGGTCCCCCGAAACGAACGACGGCCGGGTCGTCCATGAGGACGACACGACCGTCGAGGACTCCCGCGATCAGGTCGCTGAGATCAGCGAACCGTCAACGAGATGACCGGCGCGACCTGAACCGAAGACCCGTCGATCGCGACGCCGAACAGCGAGAACGACTGGTACTTCAGCGTCGCACGGTTCGGGACGGTGAAGCTCAGCGTCGCGGTGCCGGACGCGTCGGTCGAGAACGACCCCGCGAACGACATCTGCGTCGCCCAGAGCGGCTGCAGGATCAGCGGCTGGAACACGATCGGCGGCTTCGGCGCGTTCACCGACAACAACGTCGCGATCAGCACGCCAGGCCCGTTCGCCGTCCAGGCGAACGTCGCCGGCATCCCCGGGCGCATGTCCACGGGCGACGAGTACGCGCCGATCATGCCATCGTCGGTCACCACGTTGCCGGACGAACCAGCGCCGACCGGCGTGCCCGCCCCGCCGTTGAGTTGACTCCGTGCGATCGAGGCGTTGGTCGCGTCGAGTGCGACGGCCCCGGGGGCGAGGTTGGAGTCGCCACCGTTCAACGTCGAGTCGACGATCCACGTGTCGACCGTCGAGTGGACCGCTTCTGCGGGCGCGATCGGCACGATCGCCGAGTCCGTGCTCCCGCCGGTGACCGTGCAAGCCGACATGTGCAGCGATCCCGACCCAGTCGCGGTGATGCCGCGACTCGCCGAGCCGGCGAGACCCGAATCCGCTCCGGTGACCAAGCAGTCGGTCAACACGAGGTTCGCGTCGACCGCCGTGATCGCATCGCCGCCGCTCGGCGTGATGCCGTTGACGTCGCAGTGCCGGAACACGACGTTGGCACCGGGATGGACGTCGACCGAGCCCGCTCCGGCCTTGATCCCCGTGATCGAGCATCCGTCGAACACGGCCGTACCCGAGGTCACCTGCACGTTGCCGTAGGCGATGAAGCCCGGCAGCGCGATGTCCGTCGAGATGGTCAGATCGACGAACCGCGCGATGCCGTTCGGCGGCAACGCGACCACGACGTCGAGCGGCGTGAACGTGAAGCCGAGGGTCGCCGGACCGACGATCGTCATCGACTGCGTCAGCGTGAACTTGGTGTGGTTGCCCGGCAGCAGTTTGATGACGTCACCGGGCGCCGCGCCGTTCACGACGGCTTGGACGTCGGAACCAGGCGCGACCGGCCAAACCGTCTGTGCGCTGAGTCCAGAGACGAGGATAGGAGATGCGAGGAGCGCGAGTCGAAGTCTGGGAGTGAACATGGATTCGGGTGTTCGAGGCGGGGCGGCAGGATAGCGCAACTGGCCGCGACTCGGGCGTCCTTCCGCGTGCGCCGAACCGTACACGCGTCGGATTCGACGGACCGAACCGGTCAGAAGGCGTCCGCGGCGCGATAGGCCTCGATGACCGCGCGCTCGCCCGCCTTCCCGCCCCCCGAGTTGCCGTGTTCCATGCCGACGATGCCATCGAACGTTCGCGCGTGGATCGCGCGGAACACGTTGCGGTAGTTGATCTCGCCGGTGCCCGGCTCGCAGCGTCCCGGGTTGTCACCGACCTGGAAGTACGCGATCTCACTCCACGCGCGTTCGAGGTTCGGAATCAGGTTCCCCTCGGTGATCTGCTGGTGGTAGAGGTCGTCGAGGATCTTGCACGACGGGCTGTCCACGGCCCGACAGATCTCGAACGCCTGCGGCACCTTGGTCAGGAACAGACCCGGATGGTCGCGCCACGGGTTCAGCGGCTCGAGCACCATCACCAGGCCCGCCGGCTCGCAGATCTCGGCGGCGCGCCGCAGGTTGTCGATCACGTTCGCGGTCTGGTACGCGAGTTCGACGCCGCGCGCCAGCGGGCCGGGCACCACGGTGCACCACTTGGCGCCACAGCGCGCCGCGACGTCGACCGCCCGCTTCATGTCGGCCGCGATGCGCGAACGCGCCGCATCCGAGTCCGTCACGAAGCTGACGCCGGGGTCCCGCCATTCCGCGTGGGCGACGAACACACCCATCTCCATCTCGCGGTCGCGCAGGTGCTTGCCGATCTTCTCCTGCATCTCCTCGGACCGCCCCGCCATGCCGTTGTCCTCGAACGCGCGGAAACCCTCGTCCGCCATGAAGGCGATCTGGTCCAGCGGGTCGTCGCCTGCGTGGTGACGGAACATCCCGAGGTGCGGCGCGTACTTGAGCCGGAAGCCACCCGCGCCGCGTTCCACGGCACGCCGTGAGGACGGCTCCAGGGACGTGCCAACAGCGGCGAGAGAGCTGACTTGGAGGAACGAGCGTCGGTCCATGGCGGGATCGTATCCGATGCCAGCGTCACGACGCGGGATGCATCCGCCGCTGCGGGCCACGCGAAGCAGGTGGCACTTCGTCTCCGCGACGATCGATGCGGGACCCGACCCGCAGCGACCCGCCTCGCTCGTCGCAGCCTCGGCCACGATCGCCCAGCGACTTGCGGGACCACGCATTGTGCTTTGTATTCGAACCAGAGGTGACCCATGCTCGACGGCGTGCACGAGTGCGACGCAGCACACACCGCAGTCGCGGATCACGTCCCGACTACCGAGCAGCAGAGAGCGGCATGATGAGCAACCCCGATTTCTCGGACCGGTTTCGCGAAGCGCTCGACTCCGAGGATTCCCTGGTCGAAGCGGCGGTGTCCCGGGATCCGGTGACGACGTTCGCCGAGTCGGTCGCACGCGGGCTGGGCGCCGCCCGGAAGTCCCTCGACTGCCGGTTCCTCTATGACGCGGAGGGCAGCCGCCTGTTCGAGGAGATCACGGCGCAGCCCGAGTACTACCCCACCCGCACGGAGGCCGAGATTCTGGAACGCCACGCCGGCGAGATCCACGCAATGACCGGCCCCGTCACCCTCGTCGAACTCGGCTCCGGCTATTCGGTCAAGACCGAGCACCTGTTGTCCGCGTACGCAGGTGACGACGCCCGCTACGTTCCCGTCGATGTCAGCGCCGGTGCCTTGCGCGCCGCCGAGCAGTCGATCGGCGACAGCTTCCCCGAAGTGAACTTCACCGGCATCCGCGGCACCTATGCGAGCGCATTCCGGGTGCTTCGCGAGTTGTCGCCGCAGATGCTCGTGTTCCTCGGCAGCACGATCGGGAACTTCGAGGCGCATGAGCGACGCGCGTTCTGGCACGACGTGCAGGCACACCTCCCGCTCGGCGATTGGTTCCTGCTCGGCGCTGACCTGGTCAAGGATCGCGACACGCTGCTCGCCGCGTACGACGACGCGGCCGGCGTCACCGCGCACTTCACCAAGAACTACTTCGCCCGCATGAATCGTGAACTCGACAGCGGTGTCGATCTCGGTTCCGTCGAGCACCGGGCGGTCTGGAACGACTCTCTCGACCGCATCGAGATCTACGCCGAGTTCACGTCCGCGCAGGCGATCCGCGTCGCTCCACTCGGGCGGAGCTTCGACGTCGGCGAGGGCGAACGGATCCGCGTCGAGGTCAGTCAGAAGTTCCGACTCCCCGAGCTCACCGAGGAACTCGAGCGGTTCGGACTCGAAGCCCGGTCTTCGTTCACGGACGACCGCGGATGGTTCGGCCTCCTCCTGCTGCAGCGCGTGCGCGAACACGCGTCGTCGTGATCGCGTTCGACGACGTCCACAAGCACTTCCACGACCCGGATGGGCGAGAGATCGTGGCGGTTCGCGGTCTGGACCTCGTCGTTCGAACCGGCGAGACGCACTGCCTGATCGGCACCAGCGGGTGCGGCAAGACCACGACGCTGCGCATGGTGAATCGGCTCGACACCCCGAGCCGTGGTCGGATCCTCGTCGGCGGACAGAACGTCGCCGACGCCGACGTGTTCGAGTTGCGTCGCAACATCGGCTACGTGATCCAGAGCGGCGGCCTCTTCCCCCACCTCACCGTCGCCGAGAACGTCGGGATCATGTGCGCACTCGAAGGCTGGCCGAGGGCTCGGATCGACGCGCGCGTCTCGGAGCTGCTCGATCTCGTCGCGCTCCAGCCGAGCGAGTTCGGCGCGCGTCTGCCGAGCGAACTCTCCGGCGGCCAGCAGCAGCGTGTCGGCGTCGCGCGCGCACTCGCGCTGGACCCGGACTACGTCCTCATGGACGAGCCGTTCGGCGCGCTCGATCCGATCACGCGAACCCAACTGCACGCCGAGTTCGGGGGTCTCCTCGAGCAGGTCCACAAGACCGTCCTGCTGGTCACACACGACCTCGGCGAAGCGTTCTCACTCGGCGATCGGGTGACGCTCATGCACCGCGGCGAACTCGTCCAGACCGGCACCCGCGACGACTTGGTGTCGAACCCCGCGACACCGTTCGTGAGCGAATTCCTCGCCAGCTTCGACGGAGGCACACTCGATGATGCGAGTCGTTGATGCCGCCGTCCTGTTGACTTCGATGGCGATCGCGTCGACCGACGCCACCGCGCAGGGCGGGAGCATCGTCGTCGGGGCGAAGAACTTCACCGAGTCGGAGATCCTCGCCGAGCTCATGGCACAGGTGATCGAGGAGTACACGGATCTCACCGTCGAACGCCGCGTCAACCTCGGCGGCACGATGATCTGTTGGGCCGCACTCCGCGCCGGTGAGATCGACCTGTACCCCGACTACACCGGAACGGGTTGGGCGACGATCCTGAAGGAGCCCGACAAGATCACGGATCCGCTGCGCGCGTTCCTCCACGTTCGGCATCGCTGCCTGGACGAGTTCGACGTGCACTGGCTCGACCCGTTCGGATTCGAGAACACGTACGCACTCGTGATGCGCGAGGCCGCGGCCGAGGAACTCGGCATCCGACGGATCTCGGACCTCGCGGCTCACTCCGGCCAGTTCGCCACCGGCTTCAGCATCGAGTTCGTCGATCGGGCGGACGGCTACAAGGGGCTCGCGCGCGTCTACGGGCTCGACCTCGCGCCGAAGGCTATCGAGCACGGATTGGCCTACGAGGCGATCCGGACCGGCGCGATCGACTTGATGGATGCGTACAGCACCGACGGCAAGCTGCTGCGATACCGATTACGCGTGCTCGACGACGACCTCGACTTCTTCCCGCCCTACGACGCGGCGCCGATCGTGCGCAGCGACACGCTCGCGGCGCATCCCGAGATCCGGTCGGCCCTCGCGAAGCTGGCGTTCCGGATCTCGAACGAAACCTCGCAGGCTCTGAACTTCCTGGTCGAGTCGCGCGGACTCGCGGTCCCCGACGTCAGCCGTGCGTTCCTCGAACGGGAGGAACTCGTCGACGGTGTGCGCGAGTCTGCGGCCGACGCGGTCCAGGCCCTCGGCGAAGTGCTCGCGAACCAACCGGTTCCGGGTGGTGATCGCGTCGGTCGCCCGGGACTGTTGGAACTCGCGCGAGAACGCGCCGGTCAGTTGTTGCAGCGCCTCCTCGAGCATCTCGGGCTGACCGCAGCCGCCGTGCTCCTGGCATCGATCGTCGCGGTCCCGCTCGGCATCGCGATCACCACTCGCTCGCGGCTGCGCCGGCTCGCGCTCGGCACGGCCGGGATCCTGCAGACGATCCCGAGCCTCGCGCTACTCACGTTCATGATCCCGTTCCTCGGCATGGGCGTGAAGGCGGCGATCGCGGCGCTGTTCCTCTACGCACTCCTCCCGATCGTGCGCAACACCTACACCGGCATCGCCGAGGTCGACCGAGACCTTGTCGATGCGGCGCGCGGCATCGGCATGCGGCCGCGCCAGATCCTGCGCAGGGTCCAGCTGCCGTTGGCGATGCGGACGATCATGGCCGGGATCCGCACGGCGACCGTGATCAGCATCGGAATCGCGACCCTGGCCGCGTTCATCGGCGTCGGTGGCCTCGGCCAGCCTATCGTTCAGGGGCTCTACCAGAACGACTCGCACCTGATCCTCCTGGGCGCGGTGCCAGCCGCGCTGCTCGCGATCGCCGCCGACGTCGGGCTCGGTCGCGTCGAAGAGCTGGTGCAGCCGCGGGTCTGACGTTCAGCGCCGGTTGCCACGCGACGGCCGATCGCCCGGCATCGCGTCGTGCTCCGACGGCGAGTTCGCGCCCGGACTCGAATCGCTGACCTCCGGTGTCGCCATCGAGTTCGGCTCGAACTCGGGCGTCGCGTCGGCGGCCGCGATCGGTCGGTAGATCGGGCGACCATCGGCATCGAACTCGACCATCGAGTCCTCCGACGGCTCGTGGTCCGACGGGTGCACGGGCGGCGGCGCCTCGGCGGCCGGTTCGATCGCGACGGGTTCGGGCGGGCGCAGATCGGGTTCGCGCCACGGCGCGGTCCACGGCGCGAGCCGCAGTTCGTCCTGGGCCTCTTCTTCGGACCCGTCGGCTGCAGCCGCTCCGGCGAACGCCGCCATGCCGCCGACGCGGTGCATCCATCGCGTCGAGCCACCGGCGAGATCGTGTTCGCCGAACGCCGCGAACTCCCGCCGCTCGCCGACTTCGTCGTGCTCGCCAGCGAAGAAGTGATCTCGTCGGTGCATCTCGAGCGTCGGCCGCGACTCGACGAAGATCTCGGTCGTCGGCGACGACGTCGTGATCGCGGGCACCTCGACGAGGTCGCCCTCCAGGATGATGGCGGCCAGCGCCCGTCCCGGATCTTCGATATCCAGCGCCAGCCCACCGACCGTGTTCGACAACACGTGGAGCACGTTGCCGGTCGCCGTCGCGACGAACGAGACGTCGAGGTCGATCGACGCGATCGAACTCAGCAGCGCCAACGAGTCCCCCGCCAGATCGAGCTCGAGCAGCACACCGTTGACGTCCGCGACGAGCCCCGAGATGTCGATCGAACCGAGCAGCCCGCCGACCGAGATCGACTGGATGTCGAACGCGCTGACCAGGGAACCGATGACGGCGTTGGTCGAGAAGCCCTGCAGCACGCCACCGAGGTTCACGGAAGCGATCTGCAGACCACCCGTGATGTCGTCGATCGACAGGACCGAACTCGCCGACGTTCCGACCGTGCCGAGGATCGAGAGCGCTCCCCCCACCGTTCCCGCCGCCGAACCGTAGACGATCTCCGCCGCGCCAGACGTCAGGTCGATCGTTCGGCTCATGACGCCGTCGAGGATCGTCAGGCCGCCCGCGAGCGCGGTCACGTGCAGCTCGTCGAACGCGGTCGAGGCCGCGGCGCGGAACGAGTCCAGGTCGCCGACGATGTCGATGCGCCCGAGTGCGGCACCCGACTGGGCGCCGACGAACAGCGAGTCGACCAGACCCGACGGATCCGTGACCGTGATCCCCGCGCCGTCGGCGTAGCCGAGCGCGAACAGGGTGTCGCCCGCACCGATGTAGGCGAGGTCCATGATCGAATCGTGAACGACCTGCACGGACGACACGCCATCGCCGAGGATCAACGAACCCACGCTCTCGGTGATCCGCAGCGTGTAGAAGTCGGAATCGGACGCGGTGAACGCGTCGAGATCGCCGAACACGTCGATCGCCCCGAGTGACTTGCCCACCTGACTCGCCACCGAGATCGAGTCGACGAGCCCCATGGCGTCCGTGATCGTCAGAGCCGCACCATCCGTGAAGTCGAGCATCGTCAGCGTGTCGCTGACACCGGAGTACAGGACGTCGGACGCCGCCGACACCGAGATCAAGACGCTGTCGACGCCATCGCTGATCGTCAACCCACCGAGGAGGGACTGGACTCGCAACGACGCGTAGTCTCCGTCGGTCGCCGTGAACGACGTCAAGCTTCCGGCCACGTCGATCGCGCCGAGCGACTTGCCGACCTGGGTCGTGATCGTCAGCGCGTCGAGCAGGCCGCTCGGGTCGGTGAACGAGAGGGTCGCTCCGTCGACGAAGTCGGCGACCACGAGGGCGTCGCCGGTTCCCGTGTAGGTCAGATCGGTCAAGCCCGACGCGGTCACGACCACGCTGTTCACTCCATCGCCCAGCGTGAGCGAGCCGACTAGCGACTGCACCCGCAGGGAGGAGAAGTCGCCGTCCGCTGCGGTGAACGAGGTCAGGTTCCCCGCGATGTCAACCGCGCCCAGCGACTTGCCGACCTGGGCCGCGACCGTCAGTGCGTCGAGCAGGTCGTTCGCGTCCGTGATCGACAGCGTCGCTCCATCGGCGAAGTCCGCGACGGCCAGCGTGGCGCTCGTGCCCGTGTAGGTCAGATCGGTCAGACCCGACGCCGTCACGACCACGCTGTTCACGCCATCGCTCAGCGTCAGGCCACCGACCAGCGACTGCACCCGCAGCGACGCGTAGTCACCGTCGGCCGCCGTGAACGAGCTCAGG
>JAGQQZ010000229.1 GCA_020425915.1 Planctomycetota bacterium
ATCCCGACGCCGAACAGACCCTCCGAGTTCTCGGGCAGGTGCTCGAGCATCGATTCGAAGCAACTGACGGCGGGATCGAGTTCGCCGACGCGAAGCAGGATCGTGCCGAACTGGAAGCACAGCTCGGCGCGCTGTTCGGGACCTCGTCGCGCCGCGTCCGCCAGCGCTGCACCGTGTGAGCCGAGCAGGTTGCGCAGATCGAGCGTCACGTGACGCTCGGCGACGACGAGCCAGCCGTTGCCGTCGTCGAGTTCCGCGAGCCGGACGAGCTCGAAGCCGCCGACCGCGCGCAGCAGGTTCTGCCACGCATCCGCGGTGTAATGATGAGGCGCCTCGGACTGCGCACCCTGGCCGCCGAGGACAACCGCGAGCTTCCCACCTTCCGCCAGCAGACGGCGCCACTCACCGAGCATGTGGACCGCGTCGTCCACCCACTCGACCGCGAACGCAGCGACGATCGAGTCGAACGATGCATCGGCGAAACGCGAGAAGGTGTCCGGGCTCAGACCGTTCCTGCAGTCGACCCAGGTCGCGCCTTCGATCGCATCCTCGGGCGCCTGACCGAGTTGCAGGGTGGTTCCGAGGAGATAGGGGGTCAGAGCTTCGTGGGCGAGTTGACGGTCTAGGGAGGTCATCGGTGTTGGGGAAGGCTTGTTCGTGAACTCCTGCTGCTATCGAGCCGCCGCGGATTCCGGCTTGAGGCAGAACGCGACATGCTGACGATTTCGGCGCTCCGCGGGCGAAACTCGCCCGTTCTGCGGCCAACGCCTACCGCCCAGGAGCCCTCGTCGGTAGCCTGCCGAGGCTGATGCGACCTCTCACGATCGGCCCCCTGCTGGCTGCCCTCGTGTCCGGATCGTTGCTCGCGCAAGGAACGGACAAGGATGCGGAGCAGCTCGAACTCGAACGCCGCGCGGACCGCACCCGGTTCGAGCGATGGTTCGAGGAGTACGAGTCCGGTGCCAGCCGCCTGGTGAAGGACGGCAAGATCGACGAAGTCGCCGTCGGTGCGGCCAAGGACAAGATCGTCGCCGTCGCGCGCTGGCAGCGCCTCGACGACGCGCACCTGCTGTTCCGTGCGGCGACGACCGACCCGAGCCCGCCCGGAGCACGAACCTCGGCCGACAAGATCGAGTTCCACGCCGAGTTGCTGCCCTGGCGAATCCGCGCCATCGCACGGGAAGCGATCGCGGGCATCGCGGCGGACGAAGTCGAGCCGTGGCTGGTCGCGCTCGTCCACGGCAAGAACTTGCGCGATGCGGCCGCCGTCGCCGATCGAGCCGCCGCCGACGCGGCGCTGCAGATCCTCGGCATGCGCGACTCCGAATCGGCGCGCACCGCCGTGCTCGAAGCGACGATGCGCCTGCCGCCGAAGCTGCGCACGCGCGCCCTCGACGTGCTGAGCGACTTCGCCGACCTGTCGGTGGTCCCCCACTTCATCGAGCTGCTGCGCGACCGTGACCCGAACATGCGGATCGCCGCGCTCAACGCGATCGGCAAGGCACTCGGCCCGCACACCGACGAGACCGAGCATTCCACGATGTCCAAGGACGTCGAGAAGCACTGCGCGACCGCGCTCGATGCGATGCGCAACATCCTCAAGAAGGACAAGGTCTGGCAGGTGCGTGCCGCTGCCTGCCACTCACTCGCGCAACTCAAGACCTCGAAGGTGATCCCGGTCCTGATCGACGGTCTCGACGCCGAGTTGCGGCGCAAGAAGGACCCGTGGGCGATGGACGTCCGCCTTCACCGGACGCTCGAGCACTTGACCGGTCAGAGCGTGCCGCTCGGATCGACCGCGCCGTGGCGCAGCTTCTGGTCGAAGGAGAAGGGTCGATTCCGGTTCGCGAAACCCGGCGAGGCCGACGCGCGCAACGCCGCCTCGAGCGACGGCGAGAAGTACGAGAAGTTCTTCGCCCTCGACCTGAGTTCGGACCGTGTGCTGTTCCTGCTCGACTTCTCGGGCTCGATGGACGAACCGATCACGCTGAAGACCGAGCTGACGAGCACCAAGCCCGGTCAGACGATCGTCAAGGCGAAGCTCGTCGTCGAGGAGATGAAGAAGCTGATCATGTCGCTGCCCGACGGCGCGATCTTCAACCTGATCGTGTTCAGCGACGACGTGCGCGTCTGGCGACCGGACGGCGAGGGACGACCGCTGCCGGTGAAGCTCGACGACTCCTCGCGCGACGACCTGCTCGGCTCGTTCCTCGACAACCTCTCCCCGCAGGGCCCGACGAACCTGTACGGCGCGCTCGACCGCGCGATCGGACTCGCGGGGCGCGGGATCGACGACGGCAGCTACACCGCCGAGTTCGACACGCTCTACGTGCTGAGTGACGGTGCACCGACATACGGCGAGATCCGCGACAAGGATCGGATCCGAGAACTCGTGCGCGATGCCAATCGGCTCAAGCAGCTCACGATCCACAGCGTTACAT
>JAGQQZ010000230.1 GCA_020425915.1 Planctomycetota bacterium
CGACGCGAAGGTGACGGGGCAATAGGGGGGAGCCCCCTCGCCTTGCCTTCGATCCCGAGCGCTCGCGAGCCGGCAACCGCCACCGACCGCCACGCACCCCATCCGGTCATCGCCTCCCGACGACCCACCGCTACCATCCGCACCCCATGGCCAAGAACTTCGACCCGTACCGCCGCCACCCCTGGCACGGCCTCTCCGCTGGCCCGTGTCCACCCGAAGTCGTCCACGCCTACATCGAGATCACTCCGTTCGATCTCGTGAAGTACGAACTCGACAAGGAGAGCGGCTACCTCCGTGTCGATCGGCCCCAATACACATCGTCGCAGCCGCCGATGCTGTACGGCTTCGTCCCCCAGACGTATTGCGGTGCTCGCGTCCAACGGCTCATGCCCGGCGCCACTCGCGGCGACCAGGATCCGCTCGACATCTGTGTGCTCAGCGAACGGCCGATCAGTCGTGCCGAGGTGGTGCTCAATGCCCGCATCGTGGGCGGACTGTCGATGCTCGACTCCGGCGAGGCCGACGACAAGATCATCGCGGTCCTCGAGAAGGACCCGGTGTGGGGGAGCGCGACCGACCTGGACGACGTCCCGCGTTCGCTCGTCGACCGATTGCGGCACTACTTCCTGACCTACAAGCTCGTTCCCGACGCGCCGACCCAGGTCTCGATCGACGAGGTCTACGGCGCGGAGCACGCCCGGCGCGTGACCGAAGCCGCGATGCAGGACTACCGCGAAGAGTTCGGGCACGTCGCGTGAGCTGTCGGTAGGCTCCCCGGGATGGACCAGGAAGCGCTCGAAGCCGCGATCGTGGACTACGTCGACGCGTGCGTCCGCGGCGACGCCGCGCGGATGATCTCGTACCTCGATCCGGGAGACCTCGCCGCGCTCCAGCGGCGCGCGGTCGAGGCCGCGGAGACGATGGCGGCGCTCGGGGCGACCGAACCGATGTTGTGCTCGTTCGGTTTCGACTCGGTCGAGGAACTCCGTGAGTTCGATCCGGCGGAGTTCATGCGGAGGGTGATCGGGAAGCAGGTCCAAGGTCTCGGCGACCTGGACTTCGAGTGCCGCATCGACGTGCAGGGCATCAGCGTCGACGGGGACGAGGCGACGGCGCGTTGTGTGACGTCCGCGATGTTCCCCGACGCGGACGGGGTAGACCGCGAGAGCGTGTCCGAGCGCGACGTCCGGTTGAGTCGACGCGGTTCCAAGTGGGTGTTCCACCTCGACACCGAGCGGATGCGCGAGCACTTCGACGGTGTGCGGGCGTTCGCGCGCGAGTTCGAGGAGCGCGCGGCCAAGGACCGCCCGGACCTCGCGCCGGAGGACGACGAGGAGTTCGAGAAGTTCGCGGTGTGGGGATTTCGTCGCGCCGACGATGGGAAGGTCGTGATCGCCCCGCGCTTCCAGCGAGTCGGTGAGTTCCGCCAGGGCGTCGCGCCGGTCCGGGTGTTCCACTGTTGGGGATACGTCAACCGCACGGGTGCGCTCGTCATCGGCGCGCGGTTCCGGGCCGCCAAGTCGTTCTCCGAGGATCTGGCGGCAGTCGCGATCCAGGACTCGAGCATGGACGAGCAGCGCTGGGGCTACATCGACGTGGCAGGTGAGTTCGTGCTCGAACCGCGCTTCCTCGACGCCGGTCCGTTCGTCGAGGGGCGGGCCGCGGCCACGCTCGACGGCCTCCGATGGGGCTACATCGATCGGACCGGGCGGTGGGTCGTCGAACCGTCACTGCGGGAGGACGAACTGCGGTACGAGGACGATCCGATCGACCTCGACGAACTCCTCGAAGGCGACTGAGTTCTACGACGAGGCGGCGCCGCGCTCGAAGCCGATCAGCCGCTCGCGCAGCGTCACGTCGAACAAGTACGTCGCTTCGTAGGCTTGGCTGCGATCGCAGGGAATGTGCGCGTCGAGTTTCCCGTCTCGCCACAGCGCGAACGCGTGGAGGAGCGCCGCGGCGACGGCGTCCGGATCGGTCGGTGGGACGCACGTTCCGGCGCGTGTCTCGGTGAGGATTCGCGCGGCTTCGTTGCCCTCGGCGAGCGCGAAGATCGGTCGCCGGACGGCGAGATAGTCGAACAGCTTGCGGGTCGCGATCGACTTCTGGCCGCTGGGTGTCAGCAGTACGAGCATCGTCGCCGAGGCCGAGCGCGCGACCGCCTCGTCGTACGGCATCGGACCGAGTTCCGCGACCGACTCGACGAGCGGGGAGTTCTGCCAGAGCGCACGTTCCGCGTGCGTGTACTGACCGATCAAGGTCAGGCGAGTCGCGCGTGCGAACGCGGGATCCTGCGCGACGGCTCGTTCGAGTCCCTGGAAGAACACGGCGGGGGTGTCCGTGCCGCGCGACAGGTTCATGCGTCCGGTGTAGACGAGTTCGAAGCGGTCCGTCGGGACCGTGGCGACTCCCTCGAACGGTTCGAACCCGCTGGGCAGGAAGTGGATCGAATCCGCTCGCGCCGGATAGCGAGTTCGCAGGTCGTCGGCGATCGGACGTGTCGCAGTCGCCACGATGTCCGCGGAGCGCACGACACGTGCCTCCATCCAGCGTTCGACGTGGCGCCGCACCGGCAGGTTCGCGTCCGGCCGATGCGGCTCGAACGTCCACCCGTCGCGGAAGTCCGCGAGCCAACGGCAGCCGAGTCGCCGCGAGAGCGCGCGTCCGATGCCGTGCATCGATTCCGGCGGCGAGCTCGTGACGACGAGGTCGATCGGTCGCTCGGCGGCCGACTCGAGCGCTCGGCGCAACGCACGTCGCGCCCACAGGACGAATCCGTCGGGTGTGAACACGAACTTGCGCGCGAACGCGCGGAGTGGGTTCGATCTCGTTCGCGGGCTGCCGTCGTCGTCGACCGGTGGGGTGGCGAGTACGCCCGGAAGCGGGACGTGGAGGATCTCGCCGCCGCGACAGCCGCGCTCTGCCGGCTGTGGGGTCAACACCCGAACCCGACATCCGTTCTGCACGAACCAGCGCTCGGTGATCAAAGCGCGTGGGATGCCTCCGGATATCTCCGGGGGGTAGTGGAAGGCGACGAGCAGGACTTCCATCACGACGAGTGGACGAAGAATCGGTCGTGCCAGCGGGCTGCGCAGAGGACCTTGAACGCGTGTCGGCAGGATGGTCCGCCGGCGAGTTCCTTCTTCGCACGTGCGACGTGGGCGCGGCCGTTCGGCAACTCGTGCCAGATCCGATCCTCGGTCGCGTGCAGCACGTCGTGCGCGAGCGGTCCGCGCAGCCATTCCGTCTCGGGCACGGCGAACGCGGTCTTGTCGCGGCGGTGCAACACGCGTTCCGGTAGCCGATCCTGCATCGCGTCGCGCAGCAGTGCCTTCGGGAAACCGTCACGCGCGATGTCGGCGGCCGCGAGGCGTGTCGTCGCCTCGACGAGTCGGTGGTCTAGGAACGGCAGGCGCGCCTCGACACCGAACGACATCGAGTTGCGATCCGCGTAGCGCAACAGCGTCGGCAGGCTGAGATCGAGCAGCGCCGCGCGGAGTGCGTCGAACAGGTCGTCGGGTAGCCCGTCCTGTCGATTCCGGTAGCGGCTCATGACGACCTGTCGCAGCAACGTCCAGAACGGGAACCGCGGTCCGGCGAACGCGCGCGCACCGCGCCACATCGCGCCGAAGCCGCGCGCCGTCCACTCGGCGGCGAGCACCTTCGGCACGACCCAGTCGTAGCCGCCGAACAGTTCGTCGGCGCCCTGACCGTCGAGCATCACCTTGAGCCCGAGGTCCGACGCGCGTTCGAACACGCGTCGCTGCGCGAAGATCGATGGGCCGAGGAATGGCTCGTCCTGCCGGTAGACGAGCTCGTCGAGCTCGGCGCGACAGCGCTCGCCGTCGAGTTCGACCAGCGCGGTCTCGAGGCCGAGAAGTTCCGCGACTTCGCCGACGTAGGAGCGCTCGTCGGCTTCGGGGGCCTCCGCGTAGGCGTGGACCCCGACGTAACGGAAATTGGCGCCGGTCTTGCCGTGCTGAACCGCGCGCACCGAGGCGACGACGCTCGGCGAGTCGACGCCGCCGCTCAGACTCGTCCCGATCGGCACGTCGCTGCGCAGGCGCAGCCGGACCGAGTCGTCGAGCAACTCGCGGACCTGTTCGACCGTGATCTCGCCCGGTTCGGCCGGCGGGAGCTGCCAGTAGCGCTCGGAATCCAATCTCACGCGGTCGCCGTCGAGCCGGGCACGCAGCCAGTGCGCCGGCGGGAGCTCGCGGATCCCGCGGAAGAACGTGTCGTCGCTGCGGCGCTGCCAGCTCTCCGCGAGATAGAGCTCGAGTCGTTCGAGATCCGGTTCGCGCGGCACGTACTTGCCGTAGCGCAGCA
>JAGQQZ010000015.1 GCA_020425915.1 Planctomycetota bacterium
GCTCGAGGTGCGTCGCCGACTCGAACGTCTTCGCCTGCTGGATTCGCGAGTCGTAGTAGGAGAGTGGATCGGGCGACGCGTAGGGGGTGTAGACCTCGAGGCCCGGACCGTTCGTGTCGATCTCGTGACCCAGGTACGCCGCAGCCGACCGCCAGTCGGGATTCGGCCGGTAGACCGTGTAGGTGTCACGTTCGAGGTAGAACGCGGTCAGCGCGATCGCCTGGAGCGCGACGAACGCAGAAGCGATCAGGGTCCGTGGACCGCAGCGCGACAGCCCGACTGCGAGCACGATGACGAAGAACGGGAACGCCGGCAGCATGCTGCGCTCGATGTAGGTCTGGTCCTTGCCGACCAGGGTCAGGGCGAGCAGGAACAGCGGGAGCCACAGGAGGTTCGCGAGCACATGCCAGCCGGGCGGCTTCGTGCGAGCGCGCCACAGCATGTGCGCGCCGACGGCCGTCGCGACGACACCGACTGCCTGGAAGACGCGCAGCAGGATCTGCCGAGTCTCGGGATACGCGACCTGCGCCACGACACCGTCGCGATCGCCGGCGATGCTGATCGTGTAGCCGCTGAGGAACCAGTCGTAGAACAGCGTCCACCACTCGCCGAGCGTGAACGCGCGCAGGTAGCCGCGGCTGGTCTCGAACTCGGAGGTCGCGAGCTTGAAGCCGATGTAGAGGGCCATCAGCAGCAACGTCACGAGGTTGGCCGCCCAGACGAACCGGCGTCGCGGCAACTTGTCCAGCCAGGCGAGCACGCTGAACGCCACCGCGTAGGCCGCCATGTAGTAGTGCGTGAACACGAGGAGGAACATCGAGGCCGCATAGCTCACGGCATGCCGGCGGCCGCCGCCCGTCAGCAGTTTGGCGTAGCTGTGCATCGCCAACAGCAGCAGCAGGAGTTGCGCCGAATAGGGACGCGCTTCGGTCGAGTACCAGATGTGGACCGGCGCGGTGGCCATGATCGCCGCGGCGACCCACCCAGCGCGTTCCCCCGCGACCGAACGCGTCAGCTCGCGGACGAGCCAGATCGTGCCGAGTCCACACAGCAGCGGTGGCAGGCGGATCGAGAACTCCGAGTCGCCGAACAGGTTCGTCCACAGCGTCATGAACGCGTAGTACGCCGGCGGATGGATGTCGGTGTAGAGCGACTTGAGCAGCAGCGCGAGCGAGCCGATCGTGTGGCTGGTCGTGTAGTACTCGTCGAACCAGAGGCTCTCGAACATCACCGGCAGTCGCAGCGCGAGGGCGGCGAGCAGGATCAGGAGCAGGAGGGATCGGGGTGAGGGCACGATGCTCGTGAGGGGGACGAAGCGGAGTCGGGCGCGACGAACGTTCGCGATTCGGCAGCGGATCGGCTATGCGTCTGGGCCCGATGGCCCGCACGCTCGACTTCCCGAACGTTAACGCCGTCCTGTTCGATGTCGACGGGACCCTCTACGATCAGAGGCCGCTGCGGCGTCGGATGATGCGGGAGCTCGCGATGATGCCGCTGCGGCGGGGTCTCGGCGAGGCCCGGCGCACCTGGCGGGCGATCTCGGCGTTTCGCAAGACGCTCGAGGGGCTGCGGGACCTCGAGCCCGGACACCGGATCGCGGAGCTGCGCTACGCTCGCGCCGCCGAGCGCGCGGGGATGGCGGCCGACGAGCTGCGCGCGATCGTCGACGACTGGATGTTCGAACGGCCGTTGCCGGCGATCGCGCGGTGCGCACGGCCCGGTGCGCGCGAGTTCATCGCGTGGCTCGTGGGCGAAGGACGTCGTGTCGGCGCGCTGTCGGACTATCGGGCGGGAGCCAAGCTCGAGGCGCTCGGACTGGGGCGCCACGTGAAACTGCGGCTCTGCTGCGACGACGCGGACATCGACGCGAATTTCCGTCCCGCCGCCGACGCGTTCAAACGGGTGTCCCTCCAGGACGCGGAGAAACTTCGCCTGAATCGACGGGCTCATCTCACCGATTTCGTCCAGAAAGAGAGTTCCGCCA
>JAGQQZ010000231.1 GCA_020425915.1 Planctomycetota bacterium
AGACCGCTCCTCGCGGTCACCCTGTGCGGGTTCGTGGTCTTGGCGCAGACGCGACCCGTCGAGCACGGACGGATCGAGGATCTCGACGGAATCCGGATCGTCCGCGTGTGGGGGGATGCCGCCGAACGCGGTCGGGCGCACGGCGCGATGCTCGGCGGGGAGATCGCCGGGTTGATCCGGGCCGAATACGAGCACATGTTCGGCACCGACGGCCGGCTGCTCGACGTCGGCCGTGCGTCGCTCGATCGCCTGATCGACTATCCCGCCGACGTCCGCGCCGAACTCGGGGCGCTGTTCGAGGGGATCCGAGCTAGCGGTGCCGACCTTCGGCTCGAACTCGGTGATCGCTCGATCGACTTGCAGGACCTGCTGTTCGTCAACGCGTTCGACGTGTTCGCGACGCTCGGCTGTTCGGGGTTCACGCTCTGGGGTGAACAGGTCGAGGGCGGCGGGGTCCTGACGACACGGAACTTCGATTGGCCGGTCTCGGGGCGTCACATCGTCGACTCGACGATCGTTCTCGTACGCCACTTCGAGGACGGTCGCGCGGTCGCGACGGTGGGCTGGCCGGGGTATCTCGGTTGTGTGACCGGCGTCAACTCCGATGGGGCCGCGGCCTTCCTGCACGTCGGGAGTGGGGAGCACGGACCGCCCGAGCCCGGATCCGTGCCGACCGCGACGGCCGCGAGCGAGGTCCTCCGTACGGCGACGATCGACGACCTGCCGGCAGTCGCCAAGCGCTGGATCGACGAGACGAGCCCGCCGTCGAGCTACATCAGCCGATTCGTCGCGCCGCGTCTGCCGATCGGACGAGCCACGCCGGTCGCCGTGTTCGAGGCCGAGACGCGCCGCGCCGCGCTACGTGACCGCGAGCGCCCCTGTGTCGTGACCAACGACTTCTTCGGCGATCGGCCCGAGGACTGTTCCCGCTATCGGACGATCGTCGCGGAAGTCGGTACGTGTCTGACGAGCGGGGACACCAAGCTCTCGGTGACCGAGGCGTGGGCTGCGTTGCGCGCCGTCGACCGGTCGAGCGCGGGTTTCGCGACGCTCCACAGCCTGGTGTTCCGCGCCGACCCCTGGGTGTTCGAGCTCCGCGTCGGCACGGTGGACGCGCGCGGCAACGTCCTGTCCGCCGTGCGCGCGAATCGGCGATTCGCGCTGTCGCGCGAACAGTTGTTCCACGACCCGCGGAAGTGACCTATGCACCGCGTGCATATCGCACGAGGGGTATGGTCCGAGACGCGGTGATCTCGTTGAATCCCCGCCCGATGGCCCACGACCTTCCCGACCTGGCGAACGCCCGACGCATCGTGCTCAAGCTCGGCACGCAGATCGTCGTCGACGCCGAAGGCCGGGTCGCGCGGGAACGGTTGGCCGGTGTCCTGCGGCAGTGCGCGGCGCTGTGGGAGCGTGGCGCCGAGCTGTTGATCGTGACCTCCGGTGCAGTCGGGCTGGGGCGTCGCATGACCGCACACGCGATCGACGACTCCCTCGCGGCCAAGCAGGCCTACGCGGCGATCGGCCAAGCTCATCTCGTCGAGACCTATCGCGAACTGCTGGCCGAGCACGACATGCCGGTGGCCCAGGTGCTGCTGACGTCGTCGAACTTCGGTAGCCGTCGGCAGTACCTGCGGGTGCGCGACACGCTGGAGAAGCTCATCGAGATGCGCGTCGTGCCACTGATCAACGAGAACGACACCGTTTCGACCGAGGAGCTCGCGGCGACCGGCCGTTCGCAGAGCTTCGGCGACAACGACGTGCTCTCCGCCCTGGTCGCGGGCAAGACCGACGCGGACGTGCTCGTGATCCTGACCGATGTCGACGCGATCTACGACAAGAACCCGGTGACGAACGCGGACGCGAAGCGAATCCCGGTCGTGCCGGAACTCGCCGCGCTGTCCGAGATCAACACCGACGGGAAGTCTGCGCTCGGTCGCGGTGGGGTCCGCAGCAAGCTGGCGGCCGCTCGAATCGCTTCGATCTGCGGCGTCGCGACCTGGATCACCTCCGGCCTGCGCGAAG
>JAGQQZ010000232.1 GCA_020425915.1 Planctomycetota bacterium
AGCACCCACGCGCCCTTCGGGTAGGTGTTCGCGTTCAGGTGGTGGTTCGGGTGGGGGAACGAGTCGTCGCGAACCGACTTGGTCCGGCCTTCGAAGCTCTTCAGCCAGCGGCCGCGCATCGCGCGCATCGCCGACGCGAGGTCGGGACCGCCGGTGCGGGACCACAGGATCGGGCCGAAGTAGGACGCGAACCCCTCCGACAGCCACACCTCGCGCCACCGCGCGTAGCCGACCGCGTCACCGAACCACATGTGGACGAGTTCGTGCGCCAGCGTGCCGATGCCGCGTTCCGAGTCGTAGAGCGCTTCGGACACGAGCACGACCTCGGGGGACTCGAAGCCGCCCCAGCGGGTCGGGCACTGCACGGTGGCGTACTTCGTGAACGGATAGGTGCCGAAGTGCTGCTCCATCCACGCGATCCACTCGGCGTGGTGGACCAGGACCTTGCGCGCCTCGTCGGCGTCCTGTGAGTAGACCCAGTGTCCGACCAGACGGGCGTCGCCAGCCTCGGGCACGTGCGTGAACGGTCCGACGACGACCGAGTACATGTAGGGCGCGATCTCGACCTCGGAACGGAACACGGCCGTCGCGAAGCCGTCCGGCGTGCTTCGTTCCCCGGCCTCGGAGCGGCGACCGTAGCCGAGGCACTCGGTGCCGGTCGGATACGTGATCGCCGAATTCCAGACCGCACGATCCGCAGGGTGGTCCTCACACGGCAGCCAGCCACGGGCGCGGATCGAGTAGTGGTCGGTGAACGCGAGGGGCTCGCCGTAGCGAGACTTCTTGAAGTAGAAGCCGTCGACCGGATGCCCGGCGAGTACCGCCCGGAACGAGAACGACGACCCGGTTTCGATCGGTGACGAGAGTTCCAATTCGACGATCTGTCGTTCGTCGTCCCACTTCGCCGGCAGTTCCTCGTCGGCAAACGTCAGGAACCGCGGCTGCCAAGAGTCCGAGCGCAGCGCGTGCAACCGGACCGACTCGAGCGGCGCGAGCGCGCGGATCTCGTAGTCGACGTGACCGCTCAGCCGTTCGGCGGCGATGTCGACGTTCAGGTCGACGTCGTACCGCACCATGTCCTGCTGCGGGAAGTCTGGGAATCGCGGGGCCGGTTGCTGCGCGATCGCGAGGACGACGAGGGTCGGGATCAGCATTCGCCCGGTATCTTGTCGTATGCGCGACGGCTTGGACAGGCGCAGATCGGACGAGCCGTCAGGGCTCGGGTTCGGGCTCGCCCCGTTCCTTCGCCAGCTCGCGCTTGAGGTAGCGGATCTCCTCGCGAGCCTCCTCGAGCAAGCCGATCAGGTGCTGCATCTGGTCGCCGAGTTCCTTCCGACTCTGTTCGAGCAGCTCGATGCGGAGGTCGCGATCGTCGGTCATCAGATCCCCGCGTGGAGCTCCCGGTCGAGGAATCGGAAGAACGCCCCGTGTTCGCCGTCGGCGAGCTGGTGCGAGTTGGCGCCCAGATACATGCCGAGTGACGCCCACTTGGCGTAGTCGCGCGCCCACCGGTGCAACGCCGCGCGTTCGTCGGGCTCGAGGTCGAGCTCGTCGACGATCTTCGCGTACTCGCGCTGGCCCCATTCGACGGCGCCCTCGAACGACTCCCAGGTCGGCATCAGGTGCACGTCGAACAGGTCGCGGAGGTTCTGGTGGTCGCAGTAGATCCGCTTGCCCTCCTCGATCGGGCTGCGGTTGTGGCTGTGGACGACGGCGCTGCGCGGCTCGAACACGATCGAATAGCCGTGCTCGATCAACTTCTTGCCGAACGCGACGTCCTCCCCGAACGGTCGCTTGCCGAACTTGAACTGCTCCCAGATCGAGCGGCGCACGCTGCCCGCGACGTTGTCGTACGCGCAGAGCTGGAGGCGCTCGAGCGGCTGGAGGGAGCCGAGCGTCTGGTCCGAAGCGAGTCGCTGGACGACGCGTTCGGTCTTGCCGGCGGTCCACTCACGTAGCCGGCGCGCGATGAACGGATTGCAGTCGTCGCGCGGAATCTGTCGGCAGTAGGCCGCGCCGACGTGGTCGTCGTCGAAGCAACTCACGAGCGCGGGCAGCCATTCGGTGTCGGTCGGCGTGGCGTCCTGCGTCAGGAGTACGACGATGTCCCCCGAGCAGCGCTCGATCGCGAGGTCTCGCGTCAATCCGTGGTCGAAGGTCGACTTGTCGATCGAGATCGTCTCGAAGCCGTGCGCCACGAGCCGGTCGACGGTGCCGTCGGTCGAGCCGCTGTCGACCGCGATCTTCTCGACGTCCGCGACGTTCGGCTGACGGTCGATCGCGGCGAGCACCTCTTCGAGCAGTGTGCCGGCGTCGAGTGTTGGAATGACGAGGCTGATCTTCATCGCGGAGTCCTGCCCGGCAGGTTACCGTCGCGCGCGGCGATGAGAATCCTCGTGCTGTGCCCTTTCGTCCCGTTTCCACCGACGCACGGTGGCCGCATCCGCTCGGGCGTGATGCTCCGGGCGCTGGCCGCGAACTGGGACGTGCACGTCGTCACACCGATCGACGGTGACGCGGAGGCCACCGCGGCGGACGCGCTCGCGCGCGAACTCGGCGTCACGGTCGAACGGCTCGAACCGGGCCGCGATTCGACGTCGCCCGGCGCGAAGCTGCGCATGTGGGTCCGCGGTCGTTCGGAGGTGATCTGGCGCCGATGGAGCCGCGCCGCGATCGAACAGGCCCATCGAATCGTGGTGACGGATCCGGACGCGATCGTCGTCGTCGATGGCACCTTCGCGGCGCCGCTGCTGCCGAAGCGCTGTTCGAGCCGCATCGTGTTCGCGCCGCACAACGTCGAGGCCGAGGTCGTCGCGCGGATGGGCGCGAGCGCTCGCGGGGCCGCGGCGATCCCGCCACGGGTCGAGACGCGTCGCATCGCCGCCCTCGAGCGATCGCTCGTCCGCCGGGCGGCGCAGACGATCGCGGTCTCGGAACTCGATCGCCGCGCGTTCGCGCGGCTCGTGCCCGGCGCGCCGATCCGCGTCATCGAGAACACGGTCGACGTCGCAGGCGTCACGCCGCTCGCGCCGAAGGCGCCGGGTCAGGCACCCGTCCTGCTGTTCGTCGGTAGCTTCGGCTACCCGCCGAATCGTGAGGCCGCCGACGAGCTGCTCGACCGGCACCTGCCGGCGCTGCGCGAGGCGTGGCCCGACGCCGTCGTCCGCCTCGTCGGCAACGACCGGACCGGCGAGATCGCCCGGCGTGCGTCGGGTGTTGCCGGCGCCGAGGCCGTGGGCTTCGTCGACGATCTGCGCGACGAATACGCCGCGTGCGATGCGGTCTACATCCCGCTGCGCAGCGGCGGCGGAACGCGCATCAAGGTGCTCGAAGCGATGGCGTTCGGCCGACCGGTCGTTGCGACGGAGACGGCCGTCGAGGGGTTGGATCTGGAGCGGGGGCGCCACTACCTGAGCTGCGAGACGCCGGCGGACGGGGTTGCGAGCGTGAGGGAGTTGCGAGGCGGTGCGGCGGGGAAGGTCGCGGAGGTGGGGAGGAGTTTCGTGGAGGAGCGGTTCGACCATGCGGTTGCGGTGGCGGATTGGAGCGAGATGTTCGAGGAGATTGGTCGGCGGTAGGTCGAGCTCGCTCGGCTCGGGCTCGGAAGCGGAGCGAGGCGTC
>JAGQQZ010000233.1 GCA_020425915.1 Planctomycetota bacterium
CGTTGCGAGCCCGAGCGAGGCCGGCACCCGATGCAGCGCACCCCACCCCACACTTCCCCGAGTTTTTCTCCGCCCCAGCCCGGATGACCTTGCCGCGCCGGATCAGCCGAGCTATCTCACTGCCCCTGATGCTCACCACCCAAGACGTCAAGCAACTCATCGAAGCCCACATCGAGGGCGCACAGGCGGAGGTCTCCGATCTGACCGGCACCTCCGACCACTTCGCCGTCCGGGTGACGTCTCCCGCGTTCACCGGCAAGTCGCTCATCGAGCAGCACAAGCTCGTCCACGAGGCGCTCGGCGAACACCTCACGACCACGATTCACGCCGTCGACATCAAGACCTACACGCCATGACTCCCCAAGACGTCAAGTCCATCGTTTCCGAGCACAAGATCGTCATCTTCGCCAAGGGCACCAAGGATCAGCCCATGTGCGGCTTCTCGCACCGCGCGATCCAGGTCATGTCGATGCTCGGCAAGCCGTTCGAAGTCGTGAACATCTTCGATGACGAGTCGATCCGCCCGGCCCTGGTCGAGGCGACCGGCTGGCCGACCACGCCGCAGGTGTTCATCGGTGGTGAGATGGTCGGCGGTTCGGACATCGTGCTCGAGATGTACGAATCCGGCGAACTGCAGAAGAAGGTCGATTCGGCGTTCGCCTGACCCCCACCGCACGGGCCCTTCCGCGCCCGGAGATCGGACCTGTCCAAGACTTGGACAGCCATCTCAAGCGGACCTCGGTTCCCGCCGAAACCTGATCCGAGAGTCTCGACACCTCTCGCTAACAGGGGGAACCATGAATCTAGAGGACTTCGGCGCGCCGCTGCCGTCCGAATCGCCGGAACGAAAGTACGCTTCTCTTCATCGCACGATCGAGGCCGGTTCTGCGACCGATCGTACGTGGAGCGACCTCGTTCATTGCTGCCTGCAACTCAACAAGCCTGACGAGGCGATGAAGGCCGCCGGGTTCATCGACGACCCCAGCCTCGCCGAACGCGCGCAGAAACTGCTGATCAAGCAAGGCGCGATTCGTCATCAGCGCACGCAGCCGGCCTCCGGAATGACGCGTTCTGCGACGATCCGGTCCGTTCAACAGAACATCCAGAACGACCCGATCGGCGAGAACATCGCCGACTCGTTCCGATTCCTGTTCAGCGAGCAGATGCCGCTGATCGTGATCTTCGCGACGCTGACGTTCCCGCTCGTGGTCGGGCTGGGCGGGTTCCTGACGCAGGATTCTCATGCGTTCGTGTTCCCGCTGATCGCGATGATCCCCGCGCTCTCGGTCGTCGGACTGATCGGTGCGCTCGCCCGACAGATCCTCGTCGACGCGAGTCGAGGCCTCGACGATCCTCCGACGATTCCGGCTCTGCCGACGCTGTTCACGAGCGCCGGTCGATTCCTCGTCGACAGCGCGCTGCTGGGAGCGATCTTCCTCGCGCCGGGTTTCGCGATCATGCAGGTCGACGCGGTCAGCGGCTGGGCCGTCGCGGGCACGCTCGGACTCGGCGTGTTCCTGCTGCCGATGGCGATGGCGATCCGTCAGGTGACGGACGACTTCCGCGCGCTGTCACCCAACGTGCTGTTCACGGCGATCGTCCGGTGTGGGATGCGCTACTGCGCGTTCGCAGCGTGCTTCGGCCTGCTGTTCGCGCCCGCCGGTGTGTCGGCCTACTACTCCGCCGGCTCCGCGATCTACCTGCAGGTCTCGGTCGTCGGGCCGCTGATGGTCGCACCGATGTTCATCGTCGCTCGTCTGCTCGGCGTGCTGCTCGCGACGCACCGCAAGGACCTCGCTCCGTTGATCGGCGAGCGCGAGCAGGAGGCCGCGCCGGTCGCCGCGACCCGACCGACCCCGGCTCCCGCGCCGCGCCCTCAGCGCGCATCCGAGCCGGCGCCGGCTCGGCTCCGCGGCAGCCTGAGTTCGCCGAC
>JAGQQZ010000016.1 GCA_020425915.1 Planctomycetota bacterium
ATGCGATACATCCACGTGTAGAACTCGGTGCTCTGCGGAACAGTGTGCAGCTTGCGGAAGACCTTGACGAACACTTCCTGCGCCAGATCCTCGACCTCGCCGCGATCTCTCGTGAAGCGCGACAGCAGGCCGAACAGCCGACCGGAATGGCGATCCATGAGCTGCTCGAAGCAGCTCTCACTCCCTTCGAGGATCGCCGCGATCAGCTCGGCGTCGGATCGTTCGGGCATTGTCTTCAGGGCGGGCACCCCCCTTTGAGGGTCGCGACACAGGAATCTTCCCGAAGGATTCGAGGTTCTCAGTCCGCCTCGCCCAGGAGGTGACCGAGCTTCTCGCGTTTCGTCCGCAAATACTTGGTGTTATGGGGGTTTGGGTCGATTCGAAGGGGCACCTGCTCGACCACTTCGAGACCGTAGCCCTGCAGTCCCGTGAGCTTCCGCGGGTTGTTGGTCAGGACCGCGAGCTTGCGACAACCGAGGTCGTGGAGGATCTGGGCTCCGGTGCCGAACTCGCGCTCGTCGGCGCGGAAACCCAGGTGCTGGTTGGCCTCGACGGTGTCCAGTCCGTCGTCCTGCAGCGCGTAGGCGCGCATCTTCTCGGCCAGCCCGATGCCGCGACCCTCCTGACTGATGTAGAGCACGATCCCACGCTTCGCCTCCTGGATCCGACGCATCGCGAGATCCAACTGCTCACCGCAGTCGCACCGCATCGAGCCGAACACGTCGCCGGTCAGGCACTGCGAATGCACTCGGACCAGCACGGGTTCGTCGATCGGCGGGAAGCGTCCGCCGGCCTCGGCCGGACGCTCGATGCCGACGCACAGCGCGACGTGGGTGCGACCGTCGATCTTGCTGACGTAGGTGTAGCTGTCGAAGTAGCCGTGCTTGGTCGGCATCTGCGCCGCGGCGACCCGCTCGATGATCCGCTCCCGGCGCCGCCGGAACTCGACGAGGTCCGCGATCGAGCACATCTTGACCGCGTGTTGCGTCGCGAACTCCTCCAGCTGCGGCACACGCGCCATCGTGCCGTCCGGGTTCATGATCTCGCAGATCACGCCGGCAGGTCGCAGGTCGGCGAGCCGACACAGGTCGACGATGCCCTCGGTCTGGCCGGTGCGCACGAGAACGCCACCGTCGCGCGCCCGGAGCGGGAACACGTGACCAGGGCGCACGAGGTCCCGCGCCGACGCGCCTTCTCGCACGGCGGTGAGCACCGTCGTCGCGCGGTCGGCCGCGGAGATCCCGGTCGTGACGCCCTCGCGAGCCTCGATGCTGACCGTGAAGGCCGTGCCGTAGCGCGAACCGTTGTCGGGTGCCTGCGGCTGCAGGTTCAGCCGGTCGCAGGTCTCGCCGTCCAGCGCGAGGCAGATCAGTCCGCACGCCTTCTGCGCCATCATGTTGACGAGTTCGGGCGTCGCGAACTCGGCCGCGAAGCAGAGGTCCCCCTCGTTCTCGCGATGCGGATCGTCGACGAGAATGATCGGTCGGCCGGCGCGGAGCTCGGCCAGGATCTCGGGGATGGGCGCGAATGCCATGGGGTTCGTTTCTGACTCGGATCGAAGGGCGTCAGTGTAGCGCCGCACGCCGGACCGTCACCCTCCGACCCCCTGGATTGGCCACGGCGAGGTCGCGTGCGACCCCGCCGACGCTACACTTCGCCCCCCCACGAGATCATGACCACGACCCTGACGAGCTATGTCTGCGGCGCCTGGCACACCGGCACCGGCACTCCGCGCCCCCTGTTCAACCCGACGACCGACGAACAGCTCGCGGTCTGCGACAGCACGGGGATCGACTTCGCGAAGGTCGCGGCTCACGCCCGTGACATCGGCGGTCCGGCGCTGCGTGCCGTCGGGTTCGCGACTCGCGCCGGCTGGCTCAAGCAACTCGCGAACGCCATCCACGAGCACCGCGAGGAGCTCGTGGAGCTCGCGACCAAGAACGGCGGCAACACCCGCGGGGATGCCAAGTTCGACATCGACGGCGCGACCGGGACGCTGGCGGCCTACGCATCGTTCGGCAAGCACCTGCCGGACACCAACGTGCTCGTCGACGGCGACGGTGTCCAGCTCGGCCGCACGGCGCGCTACTGGGGCCAGCACGTCCGCGTGCCGCGGCTCGGGGTCGCGGTCCACATCAACGCGTTCAACTTCCCGGCGTGGGGCGCGGCCGAGAAGATGGCGTGCGCGCTGCTCGCCGGCATCCCCGTGATCGAGAAGCCCGGGACGCCGAGCGCGCTCGTCGCCTGGCGCATGGCACAGATCGTCGTCGAGTCCGGCGTCCTCCCCGAGGGCGCGTTCCAGTTCGTCGGCGGCGGCGTCGGCGACCTGCTCGACCACCTCGGCCCGCAGGACTGCCTCGCGTTCACGGGTTCGGCGTGGACGGGTCGGAAGCTCAAGGCGCACCCCGCCTTCGTCGAGCGCAACGCCCGCATCAACATCGAGGCCGACTCGCTGAACAGCGCGATCCTCGGCCCCAAGTCGGACGGTGACACCGAGGTATTCACGATGTTCGTGAACCAGGTCTTCACCGACATGACGCAGAAGTGCGGCCAGAAGTGCACGGCGGTTCGCCGCATCCTCGTGCCCGAGGATCGCGTCGACGAGGTCCGCGAAGCGATCGAGGATCGAATCGCGTCGCTGAAGATCGGTGACCCGTCCGACGGGGACAACCGGATGGGACCACTCGCGAGCGCCGACGCACTCGACGACGTGCTCGGCGGCATCGGCAAGCTCGGCGAGGTCGCCGACATCGTCGTCGGCGGGCCCGAGCGTCGTGGTGACGCGGGCTGCTTCGTCAACCCGACGCTGCTCGTCGCGAAGGACGCCAACGCGGACGTGCTCCACGAACTCGAAGTATTCGGCCCGGTCTCGACGATCCTGCCCTACTCCGGCTCCGCGGAGGACGCGATCGCGCTCACCAACCGCGGCGGCGGCGGACTCGTCGCGAGCGTGTTCTCGAACGACAAGCAGTGGTCGAGCGACGTCGTGCTCGGCATCGCGCCCTGGCACGGCCGTGTGTGCATGGGGTCGGACAAGGTCGCTTCGCTCGCGATGCCGTCCGGCATGGTGCTACCGCAGATGGTGCAC
>JAGQQZ010000017.1 GCA_020425915.1 Planctomycetota bacterium
GATGGTCTCTACGGCCGCGCGCTCGCCCTCGGCGCGAAGGCAGGGACGTCGGCCGGCGCGATCGCCGGCGCGGCGTTGGCTTGCGTCTGCTACCGCCGCGGCATCGTCGTTCCGTGGCGGCGCATCGTCGCTCACGTGTTCGTTCCCGTCGGGTGGGCGATTGCGGGAGGTGCGATCGCAGGCCTCGTCGCGAGCCTATGGCCGCCCTCGATGCTGCGCGACGCGATCGCGGAGTATGTGCCGGCGGTCGACCGAGACGGCTTCGTGGTCGTGTGGTGCACGCACCTCGGGCTGTATGTCGGGGCCGTGACCGGCCTGGCCGTCGCGGTCATTCGGGGCGTGAGAGGCGGTCGCGAGATATGCTCGATGCTCGATGGAAGTCACGAGCGGCAGGAAGCGTCTTGAGTTCGAGCTCACCGAACCGGGAGGCGAGGGTCGCAGTGGGTATTGGGATTCTCCGTGCCGTCGAGCAGCTTGGGGCGCGCTCGCGATCGTCGCATTGTCCGGGTGCGCAGCACGTGAATGTCCCACCGCGAATGATGATGTCGTGGAGATCATCGAGATCGAGGGCGACGGCAGTCGGGAAGTCGGAGATTGGACGATTCGACGCACGTTCGACTGGATCGCCAGCGCGCAGGGCGATTTCGGTGGTTGGACCTGGGATGGGGCAACCGCGCGCGACGAGACACAATGGACCGCACTCGCGGTGTTGGCGATGTCTGGCTTGCTCGCTCCGCAGTCGACGCTGCGGAGCGGTCCGCATCGGCACAACGTTCGCGCCGCGGTCGTCCAACTCCTCGAGCGGTGCAAGAACGTGGACTCGAACGAACCTGGGGTCCTCGGCGAAATCGCGTTGGCGACGTTCGCGATTTCGGAGCCGCTCGCCAGAAGTCGTTCGGTTCCGCTCGGGTTGGACAGACTCGTTCCGCTGCTGGAGCGGCTGATCGATCAAGACCGCGATGGCGTCGATCCGGTCGGATTGGCGTGGTCCGGACTCGTCGTGCACTTGCTCCGGCGGAGCTCGGAGTCGATGTCGACCGGGCGGAACGCTGAGTCCTGGCATCGAGTCGCAGCGATGGCCGATCGGCTGCGGTCGGCCGTGCTACGCGCCACACCGGTCGAGCCGACATCTGCTCTCGATCGAGTCGCGTTGCTGGTGCGCGATGCCGTGGCGACGGAATGGGCCAAGGAGGATGCGAGCGTCATTCCGCTCCTGCGGCCGGCTTGGATCGAGGATCCGCGGTCGCTCGTCGACTCCGACGAGTTTCGTCGGGGTCCCATGGCTCAGGTGCTGTTCTGCTACGCCGCGCTCCTTCATCTTCGGCGTTCGTCGGAGCCGTTCGAAGCGGTTTGGGTGGCCTTCGAGCAGCGGACGGAACGCCGGCTAGCGGCCACGCAACTCCCCGACGGCCCCGACGCCGGAACGTGGGATCCCGTGCCGCCCGAATCGTCGCGGCTGCGCACGGCGGTGTTCCATGCGTTGCTGCTCTTGCGCATCGACGATGCCCGACCTCGTGCGCCCCGGCGTTGGACGACGTCGTTGCATCGCCGGGTCGTCGGCGCCACGAGACTCTGCGTGACGAGCCGCAACCGATCGGGCGAACGGGAACTCCAGCGCTTGGCCGAACTGTCGGATGCCGCCGCCATCGGCTCGTTCGTCCGCAGGATTCGGATCGACGGCTCGTGCAGCGGATCGAGCTGTCTCTGCGACAGCAACCTCTACCTAGATTTCTATCGGAGTGACGAGCTCGTGGCATCGCTGTCGATTCACCACGGTCGGAGGCTTCGCTGGCGTCACCATTGGTGCGGCGACGGGTTGCTCACGACGCAGAGCGCGCTGTTCTTGCGGCGTTGGCTGATCGCGCAGGGTGTCGACCCGGGTCCCGTGGAAGACGTCGAACCGAAGACGCGATGAGCGATACCGAGCCGATCGGATCCTCGGCGTCGAACTGGCTGAACCGGGCGCCGGAGTTGCCGTTCACGGGTCACACCATGCACCGAACTCTCTCCACTCGGATCCTCGGCGCGATTGCGCTCCTCTGCTTCGATGCCTCGGCGCAAGAAGTGGTCTGGGACGGGCTCGATGTCGCCGCGTGGGCCGTGCGTCTCGAACGGGATCGTGAAGCGACCGTCGAGCGATTGGTCGCGGGTCAGCCGGCCAGCCTCCCGGTCGTCGGGGAACTACTCCTCCACGACGATCCCGAGGTCGCTCGGGCGGCGGCGGACGTCTGTCGGGCGATCGGCGAGCCGGCGCGGCGGCTCGTGCCGGCGCTGTCGCGTCGCATTCGCGGGGCCACGTCGTGGACGACGGTCGAGGTGTGTCGGAAGGCGCTGCAGTCGATCGGCGTCGCGCACACGGTCGCACTCGATGCGCTGTTCGAGCGATTGCGGGACTCCGACGTGCCGCGGCTACGCTGGGAGTGCGCCCAAGCGTTGATCGAACTGCATCCGGACTTCGTCGGTCGGCTGTTGTCCGCCGCGGACGCCGCGGAGTTCGAATATCCCGATCGACTCGTCGACGCGTTCCTCTGTGTCGGCGACGCGTCGGTTGCGCCGCTGATCACCGCGCTGCAGACCAAGGCCGGGGCGCGGGCGATCGCCGAGCAGGTGCTGCCACTCCTCGGTTGGCGCGTGGCCCGACGGGTCGAGGCAGCGGGCTACGACGAGATCGCGCAGCAGGCGTTGCGGGTCGGTCCTCTGCGTTGGGTCCAATTCGCCGACGAGTACGAACTTGACGAACTGGAGCCCGAGCCGATCGCGAATGCAACGCCGAGCATCGAGTGGGAGTACGGCTCGGGTCATGGGCAGTCCTTCGCTCTGTGGCGAGCATGGCCCGATGGCGACGCGCTGAAGATCGAACGAATTGTCTATCGGTACCCGAGAGGGTCCGAGAGGCCGGACGTTCGCATCGAGGGTTGCGCGATCGATGCTGGTCTCGCCCGAGATCTGGCGCGGCAACTGGCGGTGATCGGGCGGATGCGAATGCGACCGAAGCCACGCGACGCGAACGAATGGTCGAGTTCGTGGACGTCGAACAACTTCCACGCCCGGGTGCGCGCCGTGTGCGGTGATCGGGTTCTGATCGGCGCTCGATTCACGGGATATGAAGCCGCGCACAACGTCGTCGAGCGGTTCCGGTCGCAGGCTGCCACGAACGTGTTGCACGAGGCGGTCGCGGACGTCGAGTGGGCCGAGATCCTGCCAGAGGCACGCCATCGCCAGCTCATCGCGGAGCGGTGCAAGACTTCGGAGGCGGATGAATCGTGGGTGCACGATCGACTCGAAGCGATCGCGACGCAGCTGGAGGCTCGTTGAAGTGATGTACGAGCTGATCCGACTCCTCTGGGACATCCTCGTGCGGCTCGCTCTGCAGTTCTGGTGCTTGGTCGTCGCGCTTTCCCATGCGATCTCCGAGGCGATCTGCGAGTCCGTCGATCTGGTCACACGCGGACTCGCCCAGTACTTCGGCGAGTTGGTCGCGGCGGCGCTGACGGCGCTGATCGGAGTCGTCATCGCGCTGGTGCTGGCGATCACGTTGGTCGTCGCGTTGCGCAGCGCGCCGCAGGCCGAGTCTTCGGCCTAGTCGGCGGGTCCGCCGCGCGCGGCGCGGGACCTGAGCCGGAGGATCGCGGCGATGCCGGCGAGCGTGAGCGTCGATGCATCGGCGTCTTGCGAGGTCGGGCGTCAGCGGCGGGCGGGCTTCTTCGCGATCCAGATCGTGCGCCGTGGCCCCTTCGTGCGGCGGGCACGGACGCGCTTCTCGTCGACCTGGAACTTCGCGTGGCGCAGCTTGTCGGTGAACCACTCGTGGGGCATCGAAGACCAGATCGCGAGCACACCGCCGGGGCGCAGCGCCTGGCGGGCGTTGGCGAGCCCTGACGTGTTGTAGAGGCGGTCGTTCTGTGGTCGGACGAGGCCCTCGGGTCCGTTGTCGACGTCGAGCAGGATCGCGTCGTAGCTCGCCTTGCCGGCGCGGATCCGTGGGACCACGTCGCCCTCGAACACCGCGACGCGCGGGTCGTCGAGTGGGTGACCGTTCAGCTCGCCGAGCCACTCGCGGTTCCACGCGACCACTTCGGGAACGAGTTCGACGACTTCGATCTCGGCGTTCGGTCCGACGAGTCCGAGCAACGTCGAGAGCGTGAAGCCCATCCCTAGTCCGCCGACGAGCACGCGCGCCGACTCAGGCGCGTCGATCGACTCGATCGCGAGCTCGGCGAGCAGCTCCTCCGAGCCGTGGATGCGGCTCGACATGAGTTCCTTGCCGCGGATCAGGAACATGTAGTCCTTGTCGTGCCGGTACAGCCGGAGTTCGGTGTCCTGACCCGGAATCGTCGCGGTCGCGAGGTGCTCTTGCGGAATCACTGTGGCACGAGCGTATCATCGGCGCCCGCATGGCCAACGACCGCATCGACCTGAAACGACTCTCGCCACGCGACTGGCTCGCCCTCTTCGAATCGACCGCGGCGTTCGAGGAGTCGTTCGGGTTGCCGGCCGCCGAGGGACTGCGTGAATTGCTCGTCGTCGATGACGTCTCGGACGACTGGCTCGAGGCGTTGCGCAGTTCGGCTCGCCCCGATCCGTGGACCCACGGCTTCGCGATCGTGCTGCGTGAGACGCGCGAGGTGATCGGGACCTTCGGGTTCAAGGGGCCGCCGA
>JAGQQZ010000234.1 GCA_020425915.1 Planctomycetota bacterium
CTCGTGCTACTTCCGCGAGATCGGCAACGCCCCGCCGGGGCCGGCGCATCGCAAGATCATCGACTACAGCCTCTTCGGGGGCGTCGCGTACGACGGATGCAGCACCGGCCACGGTAGCCACGTCGCCGGCACGATCGCGGGGGATCAGTCCTACATCACCGGCAGCACCGACTACGCGGGCATGGCGTTCGGCGCCAAGCTGACCGTCCAGGACGTCGGCCGCGACGGATTCGTCGAGTGCCTGCTCGGATTGGTGAGCGTCCCGTCCTCCCTCACGGCCGCCTTCACCGCCTCGTACGACCTGGGCGCCCGCATCCACAGCAACAGCTGGGGATCGAGCTCGAACGCCTACGACACCTACGCGGTGAACATCGACCAGTTCATGTGGACGCACCCGCAATACTTGATCGTGTTCGCGAACGGCAACTCGGGGCCGAGCGCGAGCACGGTCGGATCGCCCGCGACGGCAAAGAACTGCATCTCGGTCGGCGCGACCCAACAGGCTCCCAACCAGAGCACGGTCGCGAGCTACTCGAGTCGTGGACCGGCGAGCGACGGTCGCTACAAGCCGACGATCGCCGCCCCGGGCGGCGACTCCAACGGGTACATCTTCTCGGTCAACAACAACACCGGCAATCCGCCCAGCGCTACCTGCGCCGTTCAGGGAAGCCCCTTCGCGGGAACCTCGATGGCCACCCCGGCGGTGGCGGGCAGCGCCGCTCTCGTCCGCGAGTACTTCCGGCGCGGCTTCTACCCGCTGGGTCTGGACGGCGGTGATCCGGTAGCACCGACGGGCGCGCTCGTCAAAGCCGTCCTCGTCAACTGCGCGGCGGACGTCGCGACCCCCGACATCCCGAACAACAACGAGGGCTTCGGCCGGGTGTTGCTGGATGACGCGCTCTACTTCGACGGCGACACGCGCGAGCTCCGCACCGAGATGGATGCCGGCGTGAGCACCGGCGGCGTCCAGACCTTCGAGTACGAAATCGACTCCTCGGCCGAGCCGTTCGAGGTCGCACTCGTCTGGAGCGACTATCCCGCGACGTCCGGAGCCTCGGTCGCTTTGGTCAACGATCTCGACCTCGTCGTGATCGCACCCGGAGGCGCCGTCTATCTCGGCAACCGGATGAGCAGCGGCGAATCGACGACCGGCGGCACGGCCGATCGGCGCAACGTCGAAGAGATGTTCCGCCTGAACAACCCCCCGACGGGCATCTATACCATCGAGGTGCACGGATTCAACGTCCCGCAGGGACCGCAACCGTTCGCGCTCGCTTCCACGGGCGCGTTCGGCAACTGGCCGGAGAACTCGGCGGATGCACCGGAGGACGTGGTCTCCGCGAACGGATGGGCGATCACGAGCGCCGAACCCAACCCGCTGTCGGCCCGGACCTCGATCACGTTCCGGGCGCCGGACGCCGGTGCGCGGACACGCGTCGCGATCTACGACCTTGCCGGACGGGAAATCCGCACCCTCGCCGATCGCGTCGTCGCCGGCTCCTACACGGCGGTTTGGGACGGTCGGGATGATCAGGGACGCGAAGCCGCGTCGGGCATCTACTTCGCGCGGATCAGCGCGGACGGCACCGAGCTCCGCGCGAAGCTCGTCCTGACGCGCTGATCGCGGAACGCGTGCGAAGATCGCAAGGCGAAAGGCTCGTCGGTTTCCTTGACCGGCGAGCCTTTCTCCATGGGACTCGAGGACCGCGATCGGTGGCATCGACTACGCATCGGTCCCCACGTCGTGATGCGTCATCGGGGAGTGATCAACGGAGGATCGTGACCCGACCGACTTCGTCGCGGCCCGGGTCGCTCAGACGTACGAAGTAGATGCCGCTGGGCACGATCGATCCACGATCGTCACGACCGTCCCATCCGACCTGGATCAATCCCTTCGGGCGATCATCGTCCAGCAGAGTGTGGATTCGACGGCCCGTTGCATCCAGGATGTCGACCCGAACCCGACCAGGCGACCGGTGCGAGAACGCGAGAACACCGGACGCGCTCATCGGATTCGGCTGCATGCACCACGATGGCTCACTCGCACCGTCGACTTGCGGTGCCCCGGCGGGATCGTCCCCCATCCGGAGCGACCA
>JAGQQZ010000235.1 GCA_020425915.1 Planctomycetota bacterium
GCCCGCGCCGACGACCAGGGCTTGCCCGCGCGCTCGAAGTAGTCGGCCACGGTGCCGCCGTCGGCCAGCTCGAGCACCAGGCAGTACAGGAAGCCGCCGCCGCGCCGGGTGACGGGGCGGGCGAGGGGAAGCCTCGCTCCGCTTCGGAGCCCGAGCCGAGCGAGCTCCCGCCGATTCCCCCATCGATCTCCCGACCTCACGCACATCTGCACGTATGCTCGCACGCAGCCCAACGAGCGCGCACGCCGCCCGCCGACCGACCCCTTGAACGACGACACGTTCCAACGCTCGCTCGAACTCCATCGCCGCACGCACGGCAAGATCGGGACCCAACTCCGGGTCAAGCTCGAGTCTCGCGACGATCTCGCGCTCGCATACTCTCCGGGCGTCGCCCGGCCGTGCGAGGTCATCGCCAACGATCCGGCGCAGAGCTTCGAGCTGACCTGCCGTGGCAACACGATCGCGGTTCTGACCGACGGCTCCGCAGTGCTCGGTCTCGGCGACATCGGCGCGACGGCCGCGATGCCGGTCATGGAGGGGAAGGCTGCGCTGTTCAAGCACTTCGCCGGGGTCGACGCGGTGCCGCTGTGCGTCGACGTCGCGTCGAGCCAGCAGCTCATCGAACTCGCGCGTCACATCGCGCCTTCGTTCGCCGGGATCAACCTCGAGGACATCGCTGCACCGCGCTGTTTCGTCGTCGAGGACTCGCTGCAAGACCTCGGCATCCCGGTGTTCCACGACGACCAGCACGGCACCGCGATCGTGTTGCTGGCCGCGCTCGAGAACGGTGCGAAGGTCGTCGGCAAGCGGATCGACGACATGAACATCGTCATCAACGGTGCGGGCGCCGCCGGGTCGGCGATCGCGCGCATCTTGCAGTGCGCGGGGCACGACCCCGAGACGTCGCGGTGCTTCGCTGCCGGCGAGGTCCTCGTGTGTGATTCGAAGGGCATCGTCTCCCCCGAACGCGCCGACCTGAATCCGTTCAAGCGCGACCTGCTGGCCTACACCAACTCGTACCAACGATCCGGCACGCTCCGCGAAGCGCTCGAAGGTGCGGACGCGTTCATCGGCGTGTCGAAGGCGAATCTGCTGACGGCCGACGACATCCGCACGATGGCCCCCGATTCGATCGTGCTCGCGATGGCGAACCCGATCCCGGAGATCATGCCGGACGAGGCCAAGGCCGGCGGCGCCGCGATCGTCGGCACGGGTCGCAGCGACTTCCCCAACCAGGTCAACAACGTGCTCTGCTTCCCCGGGATCTTCCGCGGTGCGCTCGATGCGCGCGCGCCGAAGATCACCGCCGAGATGAAACTCGCAGCGGTCCGTGCGCTCGCGAGCGCCGTCGCGCAACCCACGCCCGACCAGATCCTCCCCGACCCCCTCGACCTCAGCGTCGCGCGCATCGTCGCTGCCGCCGTGGCCGAGGCAGCCATTTCGAAGGTCTGAAGATGATCCGATCCCAGATCCTCGCAGCCTCGCTGCTGCTCGCCGTCACCGTCACCGCCCAGGATCCCGCGAAGGACATCCGTTCTTCGGAGGTCGACAAGCGACTCGACGCCGTCGAGGCTCTGCTGAAGCAGGGCGACGACGCAGCCGGCGAACTTCTCGTGCAGGCGCTGCGCGACAAGGACTGGGAGGTGCAGGAACGCGCCGCCGCGGCACTCGGCCAGCTCCGCTATGCGAAGGCGATCAAGAAGCTCGCCGAGCTCGCGCTCGATGGCGAGATCGCGCGCGTCCGCAACACCGCGGCCGACGCACTCGCCGAGATCGACGGCCCCGCCGCCGTCGAGCTGTTGATCAAGAAGGTCAAGAGCAAGAAGACCGCACTCGTCACCTGCGAGGCGCTCGGCCGCATCTGGGCCCGGACCGGCGCGGGACCCGTCGACAAGTTGCAGAAGCTGCTCGAGCACAAGGAACTCGCCGTGCGCGAGGCTGCCGCCGTCGCCTGGCTGGCCGGCAACGCGGAGCGCGCGCAGGCGCTCGGTGAACTCGTCAAGCACAAGGAGCTCGTCGTGCGCGCCGCCGCACTCGAACTCGTCGCCCGCGCGCCGCGGCCCGACGACGCGGGGGTGCTCGCCGAACTGCTCGGCGGCACCGTGCAGGACGACACGATCGAGCGGCGGATCCTCGCCGCGGCGACCGCGATCGTCGTCGCGGCCGACGTCGCCGAAAGACCGGCGGTCGCGGGTCGACTGCTCGACGCGGCGGAGGTCCAGCCCGAACGACTCGCGCGCCTCGCGTCGCGACTCCACCGCGCCGAGTGCCTGACGGCCGACGCCGCGCTCGAACGCGTGAAGTCGGCGCTCAAGGGTGACGACACGGGCCGCAGTGCCGCCGCGAAGTCGCTCGGCGAGATCGGCGGTGAAGCCGCGTTCGAAGCCGTCCAACGCGCCTTCGAACGCGAACGGAGTTCACGCGTGCGCTACCAACTCGTCAGCGCGGCCGCGCGCACGCTCGGCGTTCAGAACGAGAGCGTGGCGAACTTCATCGCCCTCGCCACGACCGACGCCGAGCCACGCGTGCGCGAGCGCGCGATCGTGTTGCTCGGCGACCGCGAGGTGAAGGGCGGCTACGAATCGTGTGCCCAGGCGCTGCAGGACGGCGCGTGGACCGTCGTCTGCGCCGCCGCCGTGTCGCTCGGCAAGACCTTCGAGGACCGCGCCGTCGAACCGCTCGTCCGGCTCACCAAGCACGACGACTGGCGTCGTCGCGGCGCTGCGGCGGTCGGCCTCATGCACCTCAACCGCGCGGCCGTCGTCGAGCCGCTGATCGAGCTCGTCGGCGACGACGTGCCGATGGTGCGCAACGCGGCGCACTACGCGCTGATGCGGATCTTCACCTACCGCAGCGCCGAGCTCGACCAGCGCGCCTGGCGCGACTACTGGGCGGAGCAGAAGGGCAAGTTCCTGTTCCGCGACTGGCGCACGATCGAGGAGAACCGCAAGAAGTACGGCTACTCCGTCCCCGACCGCGAGATCTACGACGGGCTCGACGTCGTCGTGTTCAAGAGCCGCGGGGATCACATCGAGAACCTGCTCGAGAAGCTCGAGATCCCCTACCGCACGACCGAGTCGTCGAAGGTCACCGAGGCCGGTCTGCACCCCGAGGCGATCTTCGTCTCCAACTGCACCGGTGAGATCGTGCCCGACGACGTGATGCCGCTCGAGTGGTTCGTGCACACCGGCGGGGCCCTGTTCGGTTCGTGCTGGGCGCTGCACGAGACGATCGAGCGCGTCTACCCGGGCGTGATCGAGAAGCTACCGACGCCGCGCGGCCAGGTGCTCGGCGACGTCCGCGCCGCGCCGTGCAGTCACGACAGCGACTACCTGAACGGTGTGTTCCCCGCGCACGTCACGCCGATCTACCACCTCGAGGGCGCGCACCTGATCCGCGTCGTCGACCCCGAACGCGCCGAGGTCTTGATCGACAGTCCGGATGCCGCGCAGACCTACGGCGGCGGCAACCTCGCCGCCTGGTTCCGCGTCGGCCACGGCGTGATCCTCGACTCGGTCAACCACTTCGACCTGCAGGGTCTCGAGGTCGCGCCGGGTCTGAAGACCCCGGAGGAACGACAGGTCTACGCGATCGACCACATGGGCCTCGGCTACTCCGAGTGGCGCGAGATCCAGCGCAAGGCCTACTGGCGCAACGCGACCAAGGCCTCGAAGGAAGTCCCCGACCGCTCGGCGTTCCGCTTCCTGACGAACTTCGTCCGGAACAAGCGGATCCACGACTGAGCTCGGGTCAGAGCTCGGTCTCGGTACCGGATCCGACCAGGATCGACTGGAACACGAGTCGGATCGTCGCGCCGGGCTGTCCGCGGTAGGTCATGTCCGAGCCGAACAGGTAGATCGAACCCTCGCCGATCCGAGCGCGCACGGCCGCAGACTTCCCGGCCATGTGTTCGATACCGATGCCCCAACCGCTCGCGAGTGCGTCACCCTCGGCGTAGTGCGCGAGCGAACGAACGGCATCGCCGTCCGCGCCCGGCTCGATCGCGAACACCGGGTTGCGCCGGAACATCGTCGTCACGCGCGGGGAGCAACCGGACCACTCGGGTTGCGTCGCGTCGACGTCCATCCAGACCAGCGACCCCGGCACGTAGAACTCGCTCGCGCGCGCGCGACGGCGGACACCCTCGTGAGTGATCCAGACGCCTTCTTCGATCGGCAGGTCGAAGTGGTCCGCGACGCGGTTCGCCTGGCGGCCGAACGCGATCAGCACACCGCCCTGTTCGACGAACTCGCGAAGCGCGGGGATCGTGCGCTCGGGGTCGAGCTTGGCGAAGCGATCCGACACCGTCGACCAGTCCTCGAACGCGGGCAAGGCCGCCGCGATCCGCTGGACGGTCTCGAGATCGAGCTGGTCCTTGCCGGCGCTCGCCATCGCACCTTCACGCTTGTCGCGCTCCGACGCGTTCGGGATACCGGTGTGGAACACGAGCACGTCGAAGTCGTCGCGCAGCTCGCCCGCGTCGATGCGCGGCGCGAACACCAGCTCGGTGTGGAATCCCTGCTCCCGCAGCAACCACTCGTTCCAACCCGTGGCCATGTTGCCGCCGTACACGTCGAACAGTCCGACGCGCGCCCACTTCAGCGCCCGCGCCGGCCCGGTCGGTTCCGCGGCGACGCGTCGCACCCGCAGGCCCAACTTCCGCGCGGCCTCACCCACGTGCCGCTCGATGCCGGGCTTCGCGCGGACGAACAGGTGGCCGTGGTCGTCACGTTCGGGTGCATCGATCTGGAACACCTCGGCACCGAACGAGAGCAGCGTGTTGGTCGCGCGGAACCGGTTGAACTCGGCAGGCTCGAGCACGAACCCCGCGTCGCCGTCGCCGGTGATCTCGCGCGCGAACTCCGGCACGTCGAGGACTTCGATCCGCGTCAGCAGTTCGCGCGGCACCTCGTCGTCGAGCAGTCGATCGAATCGGATGTCCTGCTGCAGGGCGAGGGTCCAACCCGCGCTGTCGTACGGCCGCGCCGGATTGCCGTCGGCGCCGTCGAGGTCCGGGTGCCACTGCGGCTCGAACATGTCCATCAGGTGCGGCCGGAACGCCTGGTCGGCGAACAGGAAGTACGAACCGACCGGATAGGTGCGGCCGACGAGCGGCACCGGCTGCGTCGCGCGCCAGACCTCGATCGCGGCATAGCGCAGCGATCGCATCATGCGGGTCGCGCCCGTGAAGTTCGGTTGGTCCGACGGCACGACGAACACGCGCGGGTCGCGCAGCTCGCGATCGACGAACGCGTCGAGGAACGGTTCGTCCGTCGATTCCTCGCGCGCGACCTCGCCACCGGTCATGACGTCCTGGGTCGCCTGGGACAATTGGGCCTGGGCCTCCCGCTCCTGGGCGATGTCCGCGAGCTTCGGCGTCGCCGTCCAGTGATCGCCCCCGCCGCGCTCGATCGAGTTTCGCGCCATCCGCCACTGATCGCGGACCAGTTCGCGGCGATAGCGCTGCGCGTAGTCGAGGATCGCGAAGTTGACGGTCTGCAGGTACTCGATCGTCCGCCGCGCGTGCCAGATCTGCGGCGCGATCGGATTCGGGTAGTCGCCCGACGGCACGCGTCGGCGGGCCGTCGGGTTCAGCGGCGTGGGGTCGGGGTGGCCGAACGACTCGGTCAGGATCCCGATGATGTTGTGGAACGGCCCCATCGTGCGCAGCCCGCCGTTCCACCAGGCGGAGTACGGCGCGCCGCTCCGCGAGATCACCCCCGGCTTGCCTTCGCTCGCGAAGCGGCGATTGATGTGCGCGGCGACCGTGTTCATCCCGCCGATCACGATCGGGTCGAACTGGTAGTTGAACGGATCACGGAACGGCGGCGTGAAGATCACGGTGCCGCGCGGCGCGGTCTGGTGATGGTTGCAGAGGATCTGCGGCAACCACCGGTGGTAGATCAGGCGGCACAGCGCGCGGGTCTCGGGTTGGTTCGCCGCGTAGTAGTCGCGATTGTTGTCGTGGCCGATGTAGCGCTGGTAGAGCACCGGCAGGTCGCCGAGACGCTTCGACGCCATGTAGCCCCTCGCGACCATCTCGAGCCCGTCGGGGTTCGCGGGCACGACGACGAGCACGAC
>JAGQQZ010000236.1 GCA_020425915.1 Planctomycetota bacterium
ACTTCAACCGCGGCAAGGAACTGCCCGATCCTGCGAAGCGGTTGCGCGGTTCCGGCAGTCTGGCTCGCTGGATCGAGGTCGAGAATGCAGCCACGCTGGATCGTCCCGAGGTCGTGAGCCTGTTCGAGAGCGCGATTGCTCGCAATCCGGTGCCGTTCGCGCGCGCGGGACGTGGGTCCTTGGTAATTCGTCCGACGAAGGCGAAGCGGCGTCGAGGTAGTGGCCGCGACTGACGAGGGAGATCGATGGAAGGCACGTCGACCTACGAAGCCCTCGTGGCTGTTCGTGAACTGCGCCGGCAAGCGCGCCACCAGCACGCGAAGGCTCCGACCGGAGGTCTCCAGTGACAAGGCGATCGAAGACGTTGCTCCTCGCTGGGCTCGTGTTGTCGCTGCTCGGCAACGTGTTCCAATTGCTCTGGGCGAGTTCCGAGGACGCCGTGGTCACGCTCACCCGTCGCGAGATGGCAGCCATGCTCGAGGAGGTGGGTGAGACGCATCGAGGGTCTGCGGTTTGGAGCGAGGTGTTGGTCGACCGACCGGATCTCGTCGTCCTCTCGACTGGTAGCATGGTCAACTTCCGTGGGTGGTTCACGGGGCGGGCCAAGCGGACGGTCTACATCGCGACGCAGTGACGTATGCTCACGAAACGACCAAGCTCACCGCGCGGCGCGGCCACTGGATCGAACGCCGCTGATCGAATGACGCGCAGACGGCGCTCGATCCACCTTCCGAGGACTGACTTCGTTGGGCTGAGATGAAATCGTGCACCGTCGCTACTTGCGTCGTCGTCCTGGCCACGGCGGCGGCATGCGCGTGCCGAGGTGAGCTGGCGAGCGATCGGTCTGCGAGCGCATCCGAACGAACCGTCCTCGGTCGCGTCCTGTTGCCTGACGGAATCGGTAGCCGTGGCGTCGAGATCGTCGTGACCGTCGCCACTGCAGGCGCGGAACCGCGGAGGACGTGGGTGCTGTTCGACCAGCAGGGTCGTTTCTCTCACACCTTCGAGGGCCAGTTGCTCGACGTCTCGGTCTCGACCGGTCTCCGCGCGGAGCTATGTCGCATCGAGGCTGCGGAACTCGGCGGATCCGACGAGTCCGGTCGGATCGACTTGGGCCAGATCGACGTTCGTGATCGGTTGACGACGCATCGCGTCGTGCTGCGTGCCGCCGACGGGGCGGCGCTCGGCGACGTGCGCGTCGCCATGTGCTTCGGCCCGCCGCCGGTCGGTCCACGCGGAGGCCGCGTCGCGCTGGGATCTCGACAGTTCCCACCGATCGCGCTCGGTAGCGAAATGGAGTGGTTGGTGCCGCGCGGTGCGAAGTCCGTCCATTTCCTGGTCGAGCGACCGGCCGAGTCGGCGGCGGGCGGGCCGTGGCGCACGGGACGCCAGCGATTGTTTGGCCCGTTCAGCGCGGACGGGTTGCCGCGCGAGTTGGTCGTGGATTGAGCGGTGTCGGCGGATCGTCGTTCGTCACGTCGCGAGTGGCTCGGCGAGTCCGCCTGACGAAATCGGCTCGCGAGCGAGTCTCGCCGAAAGTCGTGGCGGCGCGTTACGTTCCCAGCCGCGGAGACACGGATGACCGAAACGCTCATCTTCCTGGGCGGTCTCGCGCAGCTCGCCGTCGCGGCGGCCAGCCTAGCGATTCCGCGCGTCCTCAATTGGAAGGAACAGACGCGGCGGCTCGATGGGCTCACGCGGCAGGTGTTCTGGACCTACGCGGCCTACATCTTCACGACCAACGTCTGCTTCGGCGTGGTCTCGGTCGCGGCGCCTGGTTGGCTGACCGACGGGTCGGGGCTGGCGCGGTCGGTGTGCGCGTTCATCGCCGTGTATTGGGGCGCGCGAGTCATCATCCAGTTCACGTCCTACCGTCCGCACCGGCCGACGGGCACGCGATTCGTGCTGGCCGAGATCGCGGTCGTGGTCGCGTTCGTGTTCTGCACGGTCGTGTACGGCGTCACGGCCCTCGGGCTCTGGTGAGTCGTGGACTCGTGAGCGGATACGCGCCGAGTTCGCCCACGGTGCTCGTCGGCATCGTGGTGGCCGCGGTGTTCGCGCTGGCGCTCGGCTACGTGCTGCAAGCGGCACGACCGACGCGTGCGATGCGGCTCGCGGGTTGGGTCTTTGCGCTGGTCGCCGTCGGCGGCTGTCACTTCGCGCTCGTCGGCGAAGCGGCGGGCTTGCGCATGGTGGCGCTCGTCGTGCTGCTGCTCCACGCGATGAAGGCGGTCACTGCGCAGCACGTGCGTGCGAACGGCATGCGCCGCATGACCCTGCGCGAATGGCTCGCGTTCGCGGTGATGTGGACCGGCATGGAGCCGCGGGACTTCACGGGGCGCGCGTCCGAGCGAACGCCGTGGTTGGCGTCGGCTTGCGGCTTCGCGTTCCTCGGTGCGTGTGCCTACGGGATCGCGAGCGTCGCGTGGCGCGCGGGCCACGCGCGAACGGCCGGGCTGCTGCTCGTGTGCGCCGGCATTCTGGTCCTGCACTTCGGCATCGTCCCGTGCGTCGCCGCCTGGCTACGCCACCGAGGGTTCGCGACGCAGGCGCAGTTCCGCGCGCCGTGGCGTTCGTCGAGCCTGCGCGAGTTCTGGGCGCGGCGCTGGAACGTCGGCTACTCGGTCATGATGGCCCATGCGATCCAGCGGCCGATCGCCGCGCGGTTCGGTCGCGGTCCTGCGGTCGTCGCCGTGTTCGTCGCATCGGGTCTGTTCCACGAAGTCGCGATCAGCCTTCCGGTCGGCGACGGGTTCGGACTGCCGACGTCCTACTTCGCGCTGCACGGTCTCGCGATGGTCCTCGAACGCGGCCGCACTCCGGGACGGCTCTGGGCGTTCTGCTGGGTCGTGCTGCCAGCGCCGCTGCTGTTCCACCTACCGTTCTTGCAGGGAGTGGTGCTGCCGACGATCGAGTGGGCGTCGTAGATCGCCGGCCGCGAGTGCGTGCGTTCACGGCCCGACGATCACGAGGGCGGCGTCGGACAGTTCGATGCAGACTTGCTGGCTGACGGGACTCGACACGCAGCCGCACTGGATGCAGAACTGGAAGCCGATCGGTAGTCCGGGCGGGATCGAAGGCATGTGCGACAGCGTTCCCCAGACCGGATCGATGCCGAGGTAGCAGGAGCCGCAACCGAGCGGGTCCGGAAGTTCGATCGGTGCGCTCGAGCACTTGCCGAACAGCATGATCGGATTCGTCGTCAGACAATTCGCACCGAAGGAATTGCAGTTCAACAGTGCACCGAGGCTGGCGGATGGCGGAAGGAGCCCGACGCAAGCCGGACGTGGTCCGGACCCGCAGCCACCGGCAGGCAGCGTGTCCCAGGTCGTCGACTCGATGCCACCCGTGCCGTCGTTTCTCCAGGCGGCGTGGAGCGCACCGTCATGGAGCCGCACGAACGGGGCGAACAAGTCCGCGAGGAACCCGAGCACTGTGGCGTCGGTTCCGAGTCGACGGTCGAGGCGCTGCCAGTTCACGCCCCCGTCGAAGGAGTAGTTGCAGCGGATGACGTAGTCGCTCTCGGTCACGGCGGGTGCGTCGGGGTCACGATGCCGGTTGTAGAGCCACGCGGCGACGAACGTCGATCCTTCGGACGTGAGCTTCCCCGTCACCGCATCGAGCGATCCCGGGTAGACCGAGGGGCGCGCGGAGCTGACTCGGGTCGGCGTCCAGGTCGCACCGTCGTCGGCCGAACGGCTCACGATCATGTGTTGCGTCGACGAATCCTGCCAGATGACGCAGACCACTCCGTCCTCCGCGGCGATCGATGGAGTCCGTAGGTAGGAGTCGCCGAGTCGCACCGAAGGCTGGGTCCACGTCTGGCCCGAGTCGCCGGAGTGTTTGACATGGACTCCGGAGTCGAGGACGTCACACCACGCCAAGTAGACGTCGCTGCCGTGCATCGTGAGTTCCGAACTCCAGAAGGCGTCGCTGTCCAGGATCTCGGTGTCGATCGTCGACCAGGTCGATCCACCGTCGCTGGACGTGTTGCAGCGGATCGAATCCGTTCGTCGCCACATGGCGCAGACGTATTGGCCATCCACTGCGATCGAATGGAGTTCCGACTGGGTTGCCCCCGGCGCATCGGAATCGAGTCGGATGCCGTTCGCCAACCAGGTCGCACCGTCGTCGGTCGAGACGTTGCAGTAGATGTCGCCGTCGTCGTTCCTCGTGTCCGTCCAGACGAGGCACAGCGTCGATCCCGTCACGGCGAATCTGGCCGCTCCGACGCCGCCGCCCAGGGAATCCGGTCGAATGATCTGCGACGGGAGCCAGGTCGCCCCGCCGTCGGTCGAGCGGCTGAACCCGAGCATGGTCCCCGACGGGTCGGACCACGCGTAGAAGGCGTCCGAGCCGGAGACGGCGAAGTCCCGTTCGGCGACGCCCGAAGCCGCGACGGACGGTGACGTGGGCGAAGACCAGGCGACGCCGTCCGTGGATCGCGCGTATCGAAGCGTCGACCACGACGTGGAGGTCGAGTAGTCGCTCCACCATGCGTAGATCCATGGATCCGACACGGCCATCCTCGGAACGGAGCAGGACCCCGACGCCACGATCGTGAACTCGGAGTGGCAGTTCGACTGGCCGGCGATCGGCATCGCGAAGGCGGCGAGAAGCGCGGTGGACGCGATCGGCGCAGTCGTGTCGGACATTCCGTGATCATACCGAGCGATCAGGACGTCGGGGCTAGACTGCAGCGACATGGTTGCCGTCCAGGAACTACGGGCGAGCGAACGCGCGCGCAATCGGCGGCTCGGCATCGGCTGCTTCGCGACGCTGGGCCTGCTGCTCCTCGTCAGTTGGTGGATCCGTCACGGCGTGTGGCATCTGCACGCAAGCGCCCGGTCTCCCGACGGAACGCACGTGGTGGAGAGTCGCAACCTCCGCCGGTGGGGACCGATCTACAGCTGGAATCGCTACCACGTTCGCGTTCGACCGTCGGCCCGCATTCGCTGCATGTCGCTCCCGACGCGTTGGCGAAACACGCCCGACAGCATCACCGAGTGGGACTACGAACATCTCTACGCCGTCTACAACGACTTCGATGGCGAAGAGCGGTTCCCGACCGGGGTGCGTTGGATCTCCGACCGGGAGTTCGTGATCGAAGGGGGCGAGGGTGGTGGCGCGGTGTTCGAGTTGGAGCCGTAGTCGCGCGGATCCCCCGTACATACCAAGCCGCCCGACGCCTCGGCTCGAGGCCCCGGACGGCTCGCCGGCGCGGCACCGATCAGGTCGCCGGAACTTCGACTGCGCAGTGCGCGCAGCGCGTGGCCTTGATCGGGATCGTCGACATGCACTCCGGACACGTCTTCGTCGTCGGGTCGGCCGGGGGCGGCTCGGACTTCATCCGGTTGATCGTTCGGACGACCATGAAGATCACGAACGCGACGATCAGGAAGTTGATCACCTGGTTGATGAACACGCCGTACTTGATGACCACGGCGTCGGACGCCGCGACGCCGGCGGCTGGGTCCGCCGCGACGGCCGGTGAGAGTTCGAGCGAAAGCTCGGAGAAGTCGATCCCTGCCATCAGCATCCCGAGCGGCGGCATGATGACGTCGCTGACGAGCGACTTGACGATCGCGGTGAACGCAGCACCGATGACGATGCCCACGGCCATGTCGATGACATTGCCGCGCATGATGAACTTCTTGAACTCTTGAAGCATGGTGACGAACTCCTCGAGGGAATGGAGAGTGACTGCGGAACCCGGGTCGCCGTGGTGTACGCGTCAGGTCGCGGAGTCCTGACGCCTTCGGAGGGTGTGTTTCGGGAATTGATGAGTCGCCAGGGAGTGATCCGTTGGCGCCGACGATGGCGAGCCAGCTCGCATGGTCACTGTAATCCAGGCGCGCGCTTGCGACACACTGTGTTCCGCTCGTTGGTATCACCCAGACGATTCCGGGCCGATCGACGGTCGTCCCGGGGTCGAGTCATCTCGATCCGACTATGATCCGCGCGCCAGCGACAACGTCGCTGGCCACGATGCATCGCGAAAGGTGAGAGGAACGCAAACGATGGACGACTTCACGTTCTGGATGCTCGTCATGGCCGCAGCCTGCTGGTTCCTGTGGTCGCGAACGACAGGGTCGACGACGTCGCAGGTCGGTCGATTCGAGCCGAAGGAGTATGCGTACGAACCGAGCGCAGAAGTGATCGCGCACCTGCGAGCTGGTGAGGAAGTTCTCGGGATTCGCCGGATTCGCGCGGAGACGGGTCTCGGTCTCCGGGACGGTCGGGATTTCTACGCACATCTGCGTACGACTCGGGTCGCGAACGGAACGAGCGTTTCGACCAGCGCAAACGACCGCGGCGGAGTGTCCGGGAACGTGGAATGAAGGCTGTTTCGACCTGCCTCCTCATCTCCGCGGCCGTGTTCTTCGTGATCGCCGCCCACGCTCTGAGGACGGGCAAGACGGTTCCCGCAGGCGCGTACGGAACCGGATACCTGCTCGGCCTGTTCCTGCCCTCGGCCGTGTGCCTGATCGCGGGGTTGTTCCTCCGCAACAGGGCAGCGAACCAGGAGCAACTGTGAGGGGCCGCAGTGCCTTTCTGGTGCTGTGCCTCTCGCTGACCAGCTCCTGCGCCGCTGTTCGGTCTCTTACAGCGAACCCGCTGCGCACCGAGGAGAGCCAAGAGCTTCGGGTCGTCCCGCGCCCGTTCGGTGGGACGACGCTGAATCTCGGTATCGTGTTCGGTCGGTTCCAGTGGGAGGGCACTCGAAAGTTGCCGTTGCTGTACCGAACGATTTCCGTGCTCGATCTGTTGCCGTCGCTCGCACTGGACGCGGTGCTCCTGCCCGTCACGGTGGGGCAACAATTTGCCGAAGGGAGTTGGAAGAATCGTTGGGATCCGGCGATCACCGACGCGCGCGGGCGGCAGTGACGACGTGATCGTCGGCCTCACTCGGGCTCGCAACGACAGGAGGCGCCCTCCGTCACCGCTTCGCCGTCGTTCGGCCGCCCTGCGGGCGAGCGGCCGAACGACGGCG
>JAGQQZ010000237.1 GCA_020425915.1 Planctomycetota bacterium
CGAGACGCTCGGCATGTTCCTCGAACGACCGGACAGTGTCAGCGGCTCGAACTACCGGCTCGAGGCGATCGACGAGGTCATGGAGGTCATGCGGCGCTATCGGCTCGAGATGCCGCTCGAGGACATGTTCCCGACGCTGCGCCACCACGACGACGATCCGATGGCGCAGGCCGCGGCGCTGTTCGAACTGGGCAACCTGTGCGCGCTCGGACCCTACAACGACTTCCGCATGGCGCTCGACTCCTACCAGGAAGCGGTCGAGGATCCGATCGTCGCGGAGCGGGTGCGTCCGGCCTACACGAACAACGTCGCATGCGTGCTCGCGTGCTACGGACTCTTCGACCGTGCGCGCAAGGCTCTCGCGCTCGGCGAGGATTCGCCGGCCGTGCGCCACAACCTCGCTTTGATGAGGGCGTGTGAATCCGAGCGCCAACTCCCGAACGCGCAGCAACTGCAGTTCGTCTCGATCCCGCACGCGGTGGTCTCGGAGAGTCGCAGGACCTGCGGCCTCGAGCTGACTCCGGGCGGGGACCTCGTGTGGTCGGATCAGCACGAGCAGGCACCGTGGGACGTGTTCGAGGGCCCGAACGGCGTGCCCGTGCACCCGTCGGAACGGGAGTGGCTCGTGCCGGCCAGACCGCGTCGCGCACTCGACGGAGTCGGGCACGTCATGCTCGTCATGTACGGGTGGGAGGACAGTGGCGGCGGCACGATGCTGCCGCGTCAGGTCGCCTACGAGCTGGTGCGACGTGGCTACCAGGTGTCCGTGTTCTATGCGGCGGCCGAGGAGAGCGAGGAGTTCGGTCCCTACGCCGTGCATCACGAGCGAGATCGCGGCGTCGATCTGTACGGCGTGTTCAATCGCCCATCGCTGTTCATGGACCTCGAGAGTCCAGCGCGCGAGATCGATGATCCGCGCGTGCGCGGCGAGTTCCATCGGCTCGTTCACGAGTTGCGGCCAGACGTCGTGCACTTCTTCAACCTGCACAACCTCGGCCTGTCGTTGCCAGGTGTCTGCAAGCGCGCGGGCATCCGGACCGTGTTCAGTTCGAACAACTACTGGCCGGTCTGTCCGCGTCTCTACCTGATCGACCCGCGACTCGAGCGGTGTGACGGCATCGGCGAACACGGCTCCCGGTGCGTGACCTGCACGCGCGGCATGGGGACCCCGAGCGAGCATTCCGAACGCGCGGCGGCGGCGCGCACGATGCTGGCCGACGGGCTCGACGTGCACCTGGCGGTGTCCGAGCGCGTGCGCGAGATCTACATCGAGAACGGCGCCGAGCCCGACAACATCCGCGTATTGCTGCAGCAGCCGTTCGGTGTCGAGGCGATCTGGCGCGATGTCGGTTCCCAGCGCGACATCGTCGCATCGCTCGACCGCCCGCTCCGAGTGGGGTTCATCGGCTCGGCGATGCCGCACAAGGGCGTGCACGTGTTGGTCCAGGCGCTCCAGGCGTTGCCGAAGGGAAGCGTCGAGTGCGTGATCCACGGCGATTGTGATCTCGAGTACGCGCGTCTGCTGCTGAAGAGCGACGAGAACGACTGCATCGAGTTCGGGGGCGCCTACGACTCCGAGCACCTCGCCGACCGCCTGCGGCGCGTCGACGTCGTCGTCGTGCCGTCGGTCTGGGAGGACTGTGCGCCGTTCGTCGTCGCGGAGGCCCTGGCTGCTCGGTGCCCGGTCGTCGGCAGCCGGATGGGCGGCATCCCCGACTTCCTCGAAGAGGATGTGACCGGGATGCTGTTCCAGGCGGGCGACGCGCAGGAACTCGCCGAACGACTGGCCGACTTCCTACGAGACCCCGAGCTGCTCGGCCGGATGCAGTCCGCGATCGCCGCGCCGCGCGGGTTCGGGGCGTACGTCAGCGAACTCGAAGCGGTGTATGCGGCGTCGTCGACGACGAGTGCGCAACGCGGGGCGCCGCTCTCCGTGGTCCCGTAGCTTCGCGATGCCGCGCGCTGCCTGGATCGGGGCACCGCGGCGAGTAGGCGGTCGAGCAGTTCGGGCTCGGAGCAGACGTTCGGCGCAGCCTCACTCGGGCTCGCAACGACAGGAGGCGCCCTCCGTCGCCGCTTCGCCGTCGTTCGGCCGCCCTGCGGGCGAGCGGCCGAACGA
>JAGQQZ010000238.1 GCA_020425915.1 Planctomycetota bacterium
AGTCGAGTCCGGGGACGTTGGCGAGCACCTCGGTCTTGACGCGGCCGTCGGACGTCGCCGTCCAGTTGACCGGCCCGCCGATCGAGGTGACGGCATCGTTGCCGATGCGCACCTCGTTGGCCGTGCTCACGGTCACGCCACTGCCGATCGCGATCGAATTGGCTCCGGTCACGGTCGCCTGGTAGCCGATCGCGGTCGAATCGTCGCTGCCGACCTTGCTGCCAGCACCGAGGAATGTCGCGCGGTTGACGTCCACGCTTCCGATGCCAAGAACATCGCACATCGCCCCGACCCCGACGTTGTCCTCGCCGAGCTTGTTGGTCTGTCCGGCACCGAAGCCGAGATAGGTGTTGCGGTTCGCGCGGCTGGCGTTGCTCAGGCGGTTGGCGTCCCAACCCGCTTGGCAGCCGACGAACGTGTTGAAGTCCCCGTGCTCGAGGTTGGATCCCGACGCGTTGCCGATGCAAGTGTTGCCGACGCCATCGCCGATGTCGCGGCCGGCTCCCGCACCGACGAGGGTATTCGCATAGCCGGTCGTCAGCTCCAGGCCCGCGGCGCCGATCGACGTTTCGATCGTGATGCCATCGTGGACTCCGCCGGGATGACCCTCGCCGCCGATCGCGACGTTGTGGCTACCGGTGACGCCGAACAAGGAACTCCCCATCCCGGCCCACCGGCCGACGAACGTGTTGTGCGACGCCGTCGTGTTGTAGCGCCCCGCATCCTCACCGACGAAGGTGTTGTATTCGCCCGACGTGTTCGATTTCCCCGACTCCTCGCCGACGAACGTGTTGTCGCGGCCCGTGTTGACGATCCCCGCCTCCGCGCCGACGAAGGTGACGTCGGTAGCCGTGTTCGACTCGCCGGCGCGGGCGCCGATGATCGTGTTGTCCGCGGCGTTCGTGCTGGCCGAACCGGCGTTCTGGCCGACGCATGTGTTGTCCGACCCCGACGTGTTCGCGCCGCCGGCGTTCTCGCCGACCAGCGTGTTGTTGCTGCCCGAGGTGATCGAACCGCCGGCGCCGGTGCCGAGGGTCGTGTTGCCGGTTTGCGCCGCCGCGAGTGCGGACAGCGAGATCGTCACCAGGACGGTCGTGATCGTGTCGTGGAGATTCATGGTCTTGCTCCGTGAAGGTCGGTGGATGGAATCAGTCCGAGAGATCGTTACCGAGGTTCGCGATCACTCTCCGGAAGCGCCGCAACAGCTCTGCCTGGCGGCGGATCAACACCTGCTGGCGCGCGACCCGCACATCGAGCTCCTGCACCGTCGCGACCAACGGTGCGACGAACTCCGCGTAGCGCAGGCCGTATCGGCCACCGTGGCCGGCCGGCAGGGCGACGCCGCTGAAGCCGAAGCCGCTCTCACGCGCCGCAGCCAGCACTTCCTGGGCGATGAAGCCGGTGTAGCGTCGCGTCGGAGCTGCGCGCTCGAGCGAATCGGGAACCTCGGCGCCGCGCAACTCGTAGGCGCGCTCCGTATCCAGCACGTAGGTCACGGGCCGCAACGCACGAACGAAATCGAGCCCCGGCACGTCGCGCGCGACGTCGACCTTGACGCGACCGTCCGACAGCGCAGTCCAGTTCACAGAACCGCCGATCGAGGTCGTCGAGTCGTTGCCGATGACGACTTCGTTGCCGCTCGGTGCTGACGTGTACGCGCCGATCGCTGTGCCGTTCGCGGTGTCGACCCGGGCCTGGTATCCGATCGCGATCGCGTCGTTGCCGACGATGCGCGACCGCGCGCCCAGGAACACGCCCCGACTTCGGTCGGTGTGTCCGATCGCGGCGAAGCTACCCACGCCGGTGTTGTCCTCACCACCGCGATTCGCATTGCCGGCACCGAATCCGAAGTACGTGTTCCGACTCGCACGGTCCTCGTTCACGGTCGCGTTGTTGTCATAGCCGGCCTGGCATCCGACGAAGGTGTTGAAGTCGGCCTTGTCCGTATAGTTGCCGGCGACGTGCCCGACGATCGTGTTGCCGACGCCCTCGGATACTTCTGCGCCGGCGCCGGCGCCGACCAGCACGTTCGCGAACCCGGTCGTCAACGACTGGCCGGGCGCGATCGCGCCGGTTCGCATCAACACGCCATCGTGCAAGAGGAACGAATCGTCGTTGCCGTACGCGCCGATCGCGACGTTGTGCCCACCGGTGACCGCGGAGACTCCTCTGCCAGCCATCGCGCCGATGAACACGTTGGACTCGCCGCTCACGTGGTTGCGGCCGGACCAGAAGCCGATGAACGTGTTCTTGCCCCCCTGCGTCGTGAAACGCCCCGACTCGCCGCCGAGGAAGGTGTTGTAGCTCGCAGCGTTCGCCTCGCCCGCCTCGGCGCCGACGAACACGTTGCGCAGTCCGGTCCCGAGCGCACCGGCGCGCGCTCCGACACACGTGTTTCGGTAGTGCGACGTGAACGCAGCGCCGGCGTTCTGACCGATCATCACCTGGTCCTGGCCGAGCGTGGTCGACGCGCCCGCCGAGTCACCGACCAAGGTGAGGTTGGAACCGGTCGTGATCGAGGCACCCGCACCGGCTCCGTGGACCGTGTTGCCGGTCTGGGCGAATGCGGCGGGCGCCAAGAGGGAGGTCGCCGCGGCGACCGTGAGGACGGTATGCAGGTTCATGGGGTTCATCTGCCCGAACGACGGAATCCACGGCCCGCGGCTGCAGCGCAAGACCGGCGATTTCCTTCGGTTCCTGCTGCGCGTCGCCGGAAGCAGCACCCAGATGGCCGATCGCACGCCTGTGGAAGCACGGCAGTCGGGTGTAGATCCCTTCGCCCGCTGTGCGTGAACCCGTGGATCACGATCCCGTGCAACGCACCTGCGGCGACCGCGCAGCTCGTCCTTCCGGTGGAACTGGTCCGTACCCTTGCGGACGGACCATCGACCTGCGTTGGATCGACTACGCAGGCACCGGGCTCGAGTTCGAGACCTCGACCGCAATGCGGCTCACGGTCGGATCCCGAGTCGGGCCGCGATCGGATTCCGAGCACTCGGCTCGGAACCATCGACGCCCGACCGGCCGCGATCACGACCGGTGGGCGCCGCGTCGATCAGAGCTTGCTCGCGTTCTCCGCGAGGTAGCTGGCGACGCCTTCGGCGGTCGGCTTCATGCCCGACTTGCCCTTGTTCCAGTTGGCCGGGCACACTTCGCC
>JAGQQZ010000239.1 GCA_020425915.1 Planctomycetota bacterium
CGCAAGTAGTCGTTCAGCTCGTCGACCGTCGTCTCGCGCTCGAGCACGAGGTTGAGGATCGCGAGCGATACGTTCGGCGTCGGGACGCGGATGGCGTTGCCCGTCAGCTTGCCGGCGAGCTCGGGGATCGCCTTCGAGACGGCCTTCGCGGCGCCGGTCTCGGTGATCACCATGTTGAGCGCTGCGGCGCGACCACGCCGGGTCTTCGGGTGGTAGTTGTCGATCAGGTTCTGGTCGTTGGTGTACGAGTGGACCGTCTCGACGTGACCCCCGGTGATCCCGAAGCGGTCGAGCACGGCGCGCAGGACGGGCGTGATCGCGTTCGTCGTGCAGCTCGCGGCGGAGATGATCTGGTCGTCCGGTTCGATCGACTCGTGGTTGACACCGAACACGATGTTCTTGATGTCGCCCTTGCCCGGCGCGGTCAACAGCACCTTCGACGCGCCCTTCGACTTCAGGTGCCGGCTGAGTCCGGCCTCGTCGCGCCACTTGCCGGTGTTGTCGATGATCAACGCGTCCTGGATGCCGTGGGCGGTGTAGTCGATCTCGTCGGGCGCGTTGGCGTGGATCAGCTTGATGAAGTGTCCGTTCGCGATCAACGCCTGGTTCTCGGCGTCGATCTGGATCGAACCGGCGAACCCGCCGTGCACCGAGTCACGTCGCAGGAGGTTGGCTCGCTTGTGCAGATCGTCTTCGCCGCCAGGGCGGACGACGATCGCGCGGAGCAGCAGGGCGTCCCCACTGCCGGTGCGCTCGATCAGCAGCCGAGCGAGCAGGCGACCGATACGGCCGAAGCCGTACAGCACGACGTCCCGAGGCTTCTCGATGACGCGCTCCGGCAGGTCCGCGAAGTCGGCGAGCTGTTCGGCGACGAAGGTCGCGGCGTCCGGCGAGCGACCCGCTCGGATCCACCGCACGGCGAGTTTCGCGAGGTCGATGCGGCACGGGTGCAGACCGAGCTTCGTGGCCTCCTGCAGCAAGGGATACGTGTCGCGGATCGACAACTCGCTCTCCTCGACCTGTCGCACGTAGCGGTGCTCGCGCAGGATGTCGATCGGCGATTTCTCGATCAGCGGACGTCCGAACATCGTCGCGATGACGCTGCGCTCTCGGAACAGCCGTCCGATGAGCGGCAGAGCGGCTTCGGCGAGTTGGACGCGGTCGTTCCAGTCCTGGAGATGGGATTCGGTGAGTTCGCGGGTCATCGGATCGAGGCTCGGAGAGCGAGGGCCATTGCTGGGGCGGAGAGGCTACACGTCGAGACGCGCGTGCGGGAAGGGCGGTCCGGCTTTCGTCGCGGCCGGGGAACCGGTCCGGACGGATCCGCGGGCGAAGGGGATTCGGTGGACCGCCCGGGCTGCGCGACAAGATCCCCGTTCGTGGCTCGCCGCCGGGAGTCCTCGCCGACTCGCCGAATCGGCCGGCCTCAGCGGCGCGCCGGCCCGTAGCGCCGATATTGGACGCCGTCGATCTCGACGTTGATCTTCCCGTCGAGCCACCGCAGCGGCAGCGTGCGGTCCTCGACCCCGGTCGAGAGGTCGGCCAGCCGGAGTTCGGTCTCGGTCGCGATCCAACGTCCGGCGAGGGCGTCGCCATCGGCCATCGCGGTGAACGAACCATCCGCCTGGAACTCGAACCAGTCGCGCGCGCGCTCGTCGCTCGGACCGACCTTGCTGAGTCGGCCCGCGGCGAGGAAACCGCACATCTGCGCGTCGGAGGTCAGTTCGACGGGACCCGGACGGATCGCGCGCTGGCCGCCGGAAGGTTGTGCGCATGACGGGACGAGCAGCAGTACGGCGAGCAGGACGTGCGGGGGCGCGGGGTTCGGCATCTGGTCTCCTTTCGTGGCCGGGCCGTCGACGCGTCGAGTTCGCGTCGGTTCCCCGGGATTCGTTCGCCACTTCACGCGACGGCGATCCCCAACGCGAGGAGGGTGGCGTGGATCAGCGACAGCATCGACGTTCGAGGCGTCATCCGCAGCAGCGCCTGCTCGGTGTCGTGTCGGCAGACGGCACGCCCGATCGACCAGGCGAACGGCAGCGTGAGCCAGGGCAGCAGCACCGCCGACCCCAACCCGAGTCCGACCCAGAACCACACCGGCAGCGCGTATGCGCCGAACAGCAGCGCACACCACTCGGCTCGGCTACCGCGCAGCCCGAACCGGACCGCTGTCGTGTTCCAGCCCTTGCGAGAGTCGAACGACCGATCGCGGATGTCGTCGATGACCAGCACGGCGGTCACGACGCAGCCGACCGGGAGTCCGAGCACGAACGCTTCCCACGGCATGTCCGCCCAGCCGAACGACGCGCGCGATGCCGCGGCCTGCACGTAGTACGAACCCGCGACCGCGACGGTGCCGAACATCAGCAGGAAGATCGGGTCGGCGAGTCCCGTGCGAGCGTACGGCCGCGGACCACAGGCGTAGCCGAGGCTCGCGACGACGCCGATCGCGCCGATCACGAGCGCCGGCATCCCGCCGATCGCGATCGGATGGATGCCGCAGACCACCGCGAGCAGCAAGCAGGCGAGGATCGCGCGCCGGAGTGCGCGCAGCGTCAGCGAACCGGCGGAGAGCGCTCTCTGCAGTTCCGGGTGCTCCGCGATGTCCCCGTGGCGACGCAGGAGCTCGTGGTTGTCACCGAGCACGCCGGCGACGTGGATCGCCCAGCTGCCGACGAACACGAGGAACAGGGGCAACGGGGCGAGGCAGTTGTCGCGAGCTGCGAGTCCGGCGGCGACGAGGACCGGCGCTGCCGCCGTCGGCAGCGTGTGCGTCGGGTACAGGAGGAACCGGTTCCAGACCGCGCGAGTCGACAGCGCGGCTTCGGTCGGTTGCGGGGACTCGGGATCCAGTGATCGGGGCATACGGCCGCGCGGATCATACGGCGCGCGGACCGCTGCGATCGACGATCGCTCAGGGTGTGCGGTAGTCGTCGTGATCCCCGAGGATCACGGTCCACTGCAGCATGACGCCGAACGAGCTCTCACCCAGGCCGTCGAAGTGGTGCGCCTCCAGTCGCGCGCTTCGGCGTCGTCACCGCAGCCCGCGAGGATCGCCGGAGGGGCGATCGTGAGCACTCGGATCTTCGTGTTCAGGTCGCACGCACGCGCCGTCCGGCGATCAGTGCTTCCGATTCGGATCGGCGGTTGGGTTCCGATTCGTCGAATGGTCGGGGTTGCGGCCTGGGGCGCAGCCTCACTCGGGCTCGCAACGACAGGAGGCGCCCTCCGTCGCCGCGTCGCCGTCGTTCGGCCGCCCTGCGGGCGAG
>JAGQQZ010000240.1 GCA_020425915.1 Planctomycetota bacterium
CGCCCTGCGGCAGTGCGCGCACGTCGACCTGCCGCGTGAGTTCGATCCGGAAGTTCTGCCCAAGGCGCTCAACGCGAAACTGCCGCTGGATATCGCGGTTCATTCGGCGCGCGCGGTCGACGATGAGTTCCATGCCCGGTTCTCCGCGACCGGCAAGCGCTACGTGTACCGATGCTGGGTCGATCGCATGCGGCCCGTTCACGGACGCGCGTACTGCGCTTGGATTCGTGTCCCGCTCCATCTCGAGAAGATGCGCGACGCCGCTCGCTTCCTCGTCGGCGAGCACGACTTCGCGGCGTTCGCGACCAATCCAGGCTACGAGCGAACGCGCGGAACCGTGCGTCGGATCGACCACCTTCACCTGACGCGACGGGCCAAGGGGTTCGATCTGGCCGTGCAGGGGAACGGGTTCCTCTACAACATGGTCCGCACGATCGTGGGCACCCTGGTCTGGGTCGGGAAGGGCAAGCTCACGCCTGGTGAAGTTCGCGAGATCCTCGATGGTCGGGACCGGCGGGCCGCGGGGCCGAACGCGCCACCGCATGGGTTGTTCCTACAGCGGGTCCTGTACGGCCCCTTGAAGTCCACCGCCGAGCCGCTTTCACTAGTGACCTGATGACGCGAGATCCGGTCGCCACCGAAGTTCCGAGGCGAGCGATCTCCGATCCCGGACGGATCACGTCCTCAGCGGGTGAGACGGATCGACGACGCCCGTGCAGACCCATCGAAACTCAATAGGAAACCGATGACTTCGAACCGAGAGGTCCCGATCGACATCACGAGCAAGCAGGGCCAGCTGTCGGACCGGATGTCCGAGTATGCGACCAAGAAGTGCCAGCGGCTCGTTCGCTTCAACGATCGCACGACGCGCATCGAGGTCGTCGTCCACGGCCCACACGAGGCGCCGGAGGTCGAGATCCTCGTCCACGTCGAACATGCCGGGCCGTTCGTCGCGCGCGAACAAGGCGAACACTTCTCGAACGTCGTCGACTCGCTCGTCTCGAAGCTCGAGCGCCAGTTGAAGAAGGCGAAGGAGAAGCACGAGCAGAAGATCCACCGGCACGACTCGATCCGTGATGTCCCGGATCCGGATTCGATCGAGCCCGACAGCGAAGAGAGCTTCGAGGACGCGATCCGCAAGAACCTCGATTCCTGACCGATGATTGCGAACCTGATCGATCACGCCCACGTCGTCGCATCCATATCCGCCACCGACAAGGAAGGCGCGATCGCGGAGATGCTGGACAGCGCCGCCGCGGCCGGAGTGATCAAGCCGGCTCACCGCAAGCCGCTCCGCGAGGCTCTGCTCGCGCGCGAGAGAGATGGAAGCACCGGCATCGGCAACGGTGTCGCGGTGCCGCACATCAAGGACGCGAAGCAGGTCAAGGAGACGACATTGATCTTCGGTCGGTCCGAGACCGGTATCCCGTTCGACGCCGTCGACGGGCGGGACGTGCAGATCCTGTTCATGGTCATCGGGCCGCAGGACTCCGCGGAACGGCATCTCGAAGTCCTGCGCTGGGTCTCCGGACTCGCGCGGAACGCCGATTTCCGCCGGTTCACCCAGAGCGCGGCCGACGCCGACGCGCTCCGGGATCTCCTCCACGAGATGAGCGCGTCGTGAGCGAGCCGGCTCCGTCACACGAGATCGCGGTGACGCTGGAGAACCGCAACGGACTCCACGCGCGGCCTGCTCACATGTTCGTGCAGACCGCGAATGCCTACTCCGCGGATCTCAGCGTGAGCCGGCCGGGCGAGGATCCGGTGAATGGCAAGTCGATCATGGGGATCATGATGCTCGCGGCCGAGCACGGAACGACCCTGAATCTGACGGCGAGTGGGGCGGACGCGGAGCAAATGCTGAGCGCGTTGAAGGAACTCGTCGCGCGGAAGTTCGACGAGGAGTAGGTGGGCCGGTCGCCGCTCGGCGGTGTCTCGGGGCAGGCCTCACTCGGGCTCGCAACGACAGGAGGCGCCCTCCGTCACCGCTTCGCCGTCGTTCGGCCGCCCTGCGGGCGAG
>JAGQQZ010000241.1 GCA_020425915.1 Planctomycetota bacterium
CGCGTCGGTCGCTCGCCCGTAGGGCGACCGACGCGAAGGTGACGGGGCAAACGGGGGGAGCCCCCTCGTCTTGCCTTTGATCCTGAGCGCTCGCGAGCCGTCGACAGCCAGGTCGCTCGGCGAGGTGGTCGCGACCCCGCCGACCCGACTCAGTCGTTGCCCGGTTCCTCGAACACGAGGTCGAGGTCGTTGCACGCGTTCCACATCATGACCATCGCCTGGCGCACGTTCATGAGCGCGCACGGTGCGAGGTCGTCGCGGCTCGAGAGTGCCTTGAGCTCTTCGTAGATCCGCAGCAGTTCCTTCTCGTTGGCGTCGATCGGGCGGCCGAGCACGTCTTGGTCTTGGTTCGTCATCGGTCGGTCCTCCTCACTGTTCGCGCAGGTCCTGCAGGCGCTTGGCCTTGAGTTCGAAGCGGGGCAGCTCGCCTTCGGCGGCGAGCGCGACGTTGAAGCGCAGGCCCTCGTGGTTGTCGGCGAGGTCCTTGGCGAGTCGCGGTCGCAGCGCGTCCCAGGTGCCGACCTTGTCGGGGTCGAGCTCCACCTTGACGGTGATCTCGTCTTTGATGTTGTCCTCGCGCGTCAGGATGATCTGGAACTCCTCGACCTCCGGATACTCGCGCACGATCGCCTCGACCGCGCGCGGGTAGACGTTGGTGCCGCGGATCAGCTTCATGTCGTCGACGCGGCCGAGGATGCCGCCTTCGAAGAGGTCCCAGGTGCGGCCGCAGTCGCTGGCCGTGTGCGGCACTTTGCAGACGAGGTCCTTCGTGCGGTAGCGGATCAGCGGGATGAAGCCGCGTCCGAACGACGTCACGACACGCTCGCCCTTCTCGCCGTACGGGACCGGCTCGTCGGTCTTCGGATCGAGCACTTCTTCGATGAAGTTGTCCTCGATGATGTGCGTGCCGCCGGGCTGGTTCTCGGCTTCGAAGATCATGATCGTGCCGATCTCGGTCATGCCGGCCGTGTCGCAGGCCTTGCCGCCCCACATGCTCTCGATCAGGCGCTTGACCGGCGGGCTCGCGGGTTCGCCCGAGATCACGACGCGGCGCACGTTGCATTCCTGCTTCAGGTCGATGCCCATGTGCTCGGCCTGCTGGCCCATCCGCAACGCGTAGGTCGGCGTGGCGCACACGACCGTCGGCTTCATCTCGACGATCTGGTTGACGCGTTGCTCGGTCGACATGTTGCCCGACGGAATGACGAGCGAGCCGATCTTCTCGCAGCAGTAGTGGGCGCCCCAGAAGCCGATGAACGAGCCGTACGAGAACGCGAAGAACACGGTGTCGCTCGGCCGCACGCCGATGCCCCAGAAGCCGTAGCACCACATCTCGGCGATCCAGGACCAATCCTTGCGGCTGTCGAGCACGCGCAGCGGTTGGCGGCCGCTCGTGCCAGAGGTCAGGTGGTAGCGGATCGCCTCGTCGCGCGGGCGCGTGATCAGGTCGCCGAACAGCGGTTGCTCGGCCTGGCACTGCATCCAGTCCTCACGCGTCATGAACGGCAGGCGTCGGATGTCGTCGAGCGACTGGATCTTGTCGGGCGTGACGCCGGCGCCTTCGTAGAGCCGACGGTGGAACGGGCTCGTGTTCCAGGCGCGTTCGACGCAGCGCTGCAACTTGAAGAGCTGCAGCGCGTGCAGCTCGTCGCGGCTCATCGTCTCGTTCTTGGGGTTCCAGTAGGGGCTCTGGTTCACGGTCACGGCAAGGCCTCGCGAGTGTCGATTCGTGCCACACGACGGTATCCGGACCGTCCAGTTCTGGGAATCGTCGGCTTCGGTGTCGAAGTCCTGGGCAGCCCTCAAGTGCGGCCGAGCGTTTCCGAGAATCCTGGGGTCGGCACCTCCGGATTCGATCAGGCATGGAACTCAGCACACCTCTAGGCATCGTCGTCGCGATCGTCGGGATCATCGGCGGCATGATCATCGAGGGTGGCCACGTCGAGTCCCTGATCGGTGGTCCCGCGGCCATGATCGTCATCATGGGTTCGCTGGGCGCGACGCTCGTCGCGACGCCGATGGGCGACCTGAAGTTCGCGATCCAGTCGCTGATCAGCTCGTTCATGCCGCCGAAGCACGACTTCAAGGGCATGGTCGACAAGATCCTCGAACTCGCGAACCTCGCGCGCCGCGAAGGCCTGCTCGCGCTCGAGTCCTACACGACCGACGACAAGGGCGATCCGTTCCTCAAGAAGTGCCTGACCCTCGCGATCGACGGCAGCAGCGCCGAGTCGATCCGCGAGACGGTCGACGACGAGATGCACATCGCGAAGGAGAACATGGACGCCGGGATGAAGTTCTGGGAGAGCTGGGGTGCGCTCGCGCCGACCGTCGGCGTCCTCGGGGCCGTCATGGGCCTCATGCACGTCATGTCGGTGCTCGATCAGCCGGAGAAGATCGGCCCCGGCATCGCCGTCGCGTTCATCGCGACGGTCTACGGTGTCGGATTTGCCAACGTCTGGTGTCTGCCGCTGAGCTTCAAACTCAAGCGGCAGATTCAACATGACCAGCTCTACAAGTCGATGATCCTCGAAGGCGTCATCGGCATCCAATCCGGCATGGCACCGGGCGCTCTGCGCAGTCGGCTGGGCGTCTACACCCACCACTGATCGGGTAGTGCCCCGTGGGCAAGAAGCAGCATCACGAAGAACACGTCAACCACGAACGGTGGCTCGTCTCGTTCGCGGACATGATGACGCTGCTGTTCGCGCTGTTCGTCGTGCTGTACGCGATCGGCGAGACCAAGCTGCGGAAGCTGCAAGATCTCAAGAAGAGCGTCGCGTTCGCCCTCAACATGGAGGGCGAAGGCAAGACGATGAAGGAGGGGGTGTTCGACCGCGGCGAGGTCGGCGGCGAGCTGCTCTCGACGGTGCCGATGATCAACGCCCAGAGCGGGGCGATGAAGGAGTTCCTGCTCGAGCAGCTGCCCGACGAATTCGAGCAGCGCACCGGCAAGTCGCTCGAGGTGCTGATCACCGACGACACGATCGCGTTCACCGGTCCGATGAGCGCGTTCTTCGAGCCGAACCGCGTCGCGGTTCGCGCAGACATCACCGCGTGGATCGGCGACTTGATCAGTTCGGCGACCACGTTCGCCTCGAACGTCCGCGTGCTGTTGCAGGCGCCGGACGTGCAGATCTCGCGCAACCCGAACCAGACCGCGAACCGGACGAGTGCGTTGTGTCACCGCCGCAACGAGTATCTGTTGCAGCTGCTGACGCGACAGCCGCACGTGAATCCGGAGCGGATCACGACCGAGTTCAAGTTCCTGCCGCCGACGACGCGGGATTGGGAAGAGGTCGGGACGGTGACGATCGCGTTCGCGAATCGGTGATGCGGTGAGGTCGCTCGTTTCGGGCTGAGGCGTGCTCGGCTCTCGAACGCTCGGGATCAAAGGCAAGACGCGCGGGCTCCCCCCGTTTGCCCCCTCACCTTCGCGCCCGCCG
>JAGQQZ010000242.1 GCA_020425915.1 Planctomycetota bacterium
AGTAGGTCTCGCCGACGTGGAAGCGGACGTCTTCGCCGCGAGAGAATCGGTCCCGCTCCAGGACCAGCCGACCACGCTCGGCGTCGTAGCGCCCGAAGCACAGCGACGCCGCGGTCTCGAACTCGAGCCCGTCGCCGACCGCCAGCGCATCGCCAGCGCGGAACTTGCTGAGGTTCTCGTCGACGCGGAACACGAATCCGTCCGCTTCGGCGGCTTCGAACACCGCGGTCCGGATGCACTCGCCGTCGAGCACGCGCTGGTTGACCGGCAGCGCGCGGAGATCACGGAAACTCCGCTGCTCGTCCTCCTCCTCGCGCGCGAGGAAGCGCAACAGCCTCCCTTCGAGCGACGTGGTCACGTCGTCACTTCCGCCGACTCCAGCAATGCCGCCGTCAGGGCACGTAGATCCGCCAGGTCGCTGCGACCCTTCTCCCGGAGCCAGTCGAAGTCTCCCTGTTCGAATCGCATCGCGGCCTCGTCCGCGCGACCCTTGCGATGGGCGTCGAGTCCGAGCACGACGCCGACGTGAGCTTCGAGTCCGAACACCGGCGTGGGCAACACGGCTGCGGCGCGGAGCCGCCGCGCGAGGTCCACGAATCGAGCCTCGACGCGGAGCGAACCCGGCTCGTGATGGGATCGATGCTCGAACCATCGCGGCAGCGAGCGGCCGTAGTGCAACAACCGTGCGTCGGGCGGCAACTCGGCGAACAGGGCCATCCAACCCGACAACTCGTCGTCGCGCGAGTCCGGCACCAGGTCCCGGACTTGGTCGTCCGGTCCGACGACGCCGATCCAACACAGCCGATCCGCGAACGGGTCGAACAGCAGATGGACGAAGGCACCGTCGACCCGGCGGTTCGCGCCACCCGGCTCGAGCAGTGGGCGCTCGGAGCGCCGCGCACGCGCGGCGCGCTGCAAACGCTCCACCATCACGGGTTCGAGTCGCGCGCGCGATGCGACGTCGGCAGCATCCGCGGCGTCCAGCCGAGCACAGCCCGCGAACCCTGCTCGTTCGAGTCCGTCGCGCAAGCTGCGCGTCATCCCGGGCAGGAACGACAGGTCGTCGTCGGCTTCGAGTTCGGGCGAGCAGACCGGCGACCACGCGCAGCCACCGCACGCCGACGACCAGAACGGCCGGACGGATTCCGGCGCGTCCCGCAAGCCGTCGATCTCCTCCATCACGCGCCGGAACGCCGGGAGGTAGTCTTCGATCGCGAACCGGTGTTCGCTGCCGTCGCGGAGCACGAGGTAGCCGTACTCCGGACGTCGTCCCTGCAGTTCTGCCAGCAACTCGCTGTAGAAGACGACCTGCAGGATCTGGTCGCTTCGCGGCCGTGCCGACGACTTCACGTCACCGACGACGTAGTGAAACTCGCCGAGCACTGACGCGCCGGGCTCACGCCGGAGGAGGTCGGGAATTCCGAGGCGATCGCCGCCGAGCAGGATGCCCTGCGACACACCCTCGACCCCGCTGCGCAGCATCGACTCGGTGGCCGATGCGCCGGCCTCCCAGTCCCGCGGCGGGAACTCGGGCTCGGACCAGCCGAGTCCTTCCACGATCCTCGCCTCGAGGTCCCGGCCTCGCGCGAGCACGAACTCCTCCTCGGGACGGAGCGGCCGCTTGAGCTCACGATCCCCGACCAGATCGAGCGCAACCGCCTTCGCGCACTTGAGCAGCGTGTAGACGTGAGTTCCCGTCGTGCGCTTCACGGGCCCACCAGTCGCACGTGGCAGTCGAGGAACGCCGCGCCGAGCCCGATGTCCGTCGGCCGCGCCTCGATGAGCGCGTTGGCAGACTGTCCACGGCGGAAGTGGCCGCCCTTGGGCACGATCACGACGTCGCGGCGCTGCTCCGCGTCCAAGGCGATGACGACCGTCATCGAGCCCTTCGCGCTCTCGAGTCGCGCGCGCTCGCCCGCCGCCAGGCCCGCGGCGGCCGCGACCTCCGGGTGAACCGTGACGGTCATGTACTCACCCGGGTCGACCGACCACACCGATGCCTGGGCATCACGGGTCGAGTTGCTGAACAACCACAGCGGGAATCCTTCGTCGGGCTCGGCGGGCTCGACGAACGCGTCGGCATCGAGCAACTCCACCTTGCCGGATCGGGTCGGGATCCCGTCCGCGAAGGTCCGCAGCGGGACGTTCGGCGGCCGCACCTGGCCCCGCTCGCGCAGCGACTCGAGGGTGACTCCGTGGGCGGCGAGTGGGGCGAGCAGTTCCCGCTTCCAATCGTCGACGCTGCCGGCGAACCGATCGCCCAGCCCGACGCGCTCGGCGAGGCGCTGGAACCACTCGACCTCGTGCAGGACGTCCGGCGGCGGATCGACGACGCGACGGGACTCGGTGATCCAGTGGTGCCCGAACGCCCCGAGCAGATCGTCGTCCTCGAACATCGTCGGCACCGGCAGAACGACGTCGGCGTACGACGCCGTGTCCGTCATCAGCGGGTCGGCAACGACGACGAACTCGGCCTGTTCGAAGGCCGCCGCGACCTGCGCCGAGTCCGGCAACATCGCGACCGGGTTGCCGGCCGTGACCCAGATCGCGCGAATCGGCGGATCCTTGGCCGCGAGGACGTCCTGGCCGAACATCGGTTCGCGGACGTAGCGCGCCGCAGCACCGGTCGAAAGGCTCGCGAACGGTCCGCGCCGCCGGAAGTAGAACGAGCAACCGCCACCGGGCCGCGTCAGGTTGCCGCTGATCGTCGAGAGCGCATCGAGCGTGCGGACGATCGCGCCGCCGTTGCGCCGCCGCTGCATGCCCCAACCCACGAGGATCGCCGTCGGCCCATCGGCGAAGCGGTCGGCGAGCCGTCGCAGCGCACCGAGGTCGACTTCGGCGCGCGCGGCGAATCCCGCGACGGTGTGCCGACCCAGCAACTCGCGGAAGCCATCGGCGTTCTCGCACGCGTCGAACGACGCGCGGCCCCGATCTACGAGTTCGCGGCAGACACCGAGTGCCAGATCCGTGTCGCGCCCCGGCCGCGGCTGGACGTACTCGTCGGCGAGCGACGCCCCACGATGGTGCACGGGATCGATCAGCGTGACCGTCGCGCCACGTTCACGCGCTTCGCGCAGGATCGGAACGAGGTGGAGGTTGCTGACGAACGGGTTCTTCCCCCACACCACGATGTGTCGGCTCGCCTCGAGGTCGAACAGGTCATTGCTGTCACATCGGCCGAAGTCCGCGATCTGCGCCTGCTCACCGGCGCCGCTGCAGATGTCGCCACTCTTGACGGTGCATGGGCCGAACGCCTCGAAGAACCGATCGGGGAACGATTTCAACAGGCCCAGACTGCCCCCGGAGCGGTAGTGGAAGATCGACGCGGGGCCTGATTCCTCGCGGATGCGGAGCAGCCGCTCGGCGATCAGGTCGAGGGCTTTCTCCACCGCCACGCGTTCAAAACTCTCCCCAGCTCGGACCAGAGGAAAATTCACACGGTCCGGCCCAGCGTGGATCGCGGGGAACCGACTCGTCCGGAAGCAGGCGAACCCACGGGTCACGGGGTGAGCCGGATCGCCCCTCACCGAGACAATTTCGTTCGAGCGAATATCGGCCAGCAGCCCGCATGCGTCCGGGCAATCTCGGCTGCAGGCCGTTCTCTTCGTGACCGTTCCCAAGGCGTCGCGACTCTACCTCGGCCCGGATCCGGCCGCCATCGCGGGGTGCCCGACTCGCTCGATGTGGCCGTGGGAACGGGCCATCCCGACCGACGATTTGGTTGGAAAAGGCTTGTGCGCACCCCTGGAACCGGTTTCACCTACACGACGCATCCCGGGTAATTACGCCCTGGAGCGAACTCTCACATCAGTTCAGGGCTTCCAGGGAGGTTAGCTCAGACATGAAAAACCTGATCGGAATCGGGCTCGCGCTAGCAGCCACCAGTTCTTTTGCCACCGCGAACGGCAATCCCACCGGCGACACGCCGGTCCCCTACTTCGCCGACACCAAGGTCGCGTACAAGGTCGGCAAGGGCCTCATGTTCGACGGCGGCGAGTCCTTCAGCGCGACACTCTCGCACCGCATCCAGGTGCAGTGGCGCTACATCAACGTCGAGAACGCTGCCGACACCAACGGCGCGCAAGCTCGTCGTCTACGGCAAACGGTAAAGGGTCACGCGTTCAACAAGGACGTGACCTACATGTTCAACGTCGAGCATGCCGAAGCCGTCTCGGTCAAGGACATCTGGCTCAACTGGATGTTCATGAAGGGTGACGACATGAACATCGGCCTGCGTCTCGGCCAGGGCAAGGGCCGCGCGGGCCTCCAGTCGGACGGCTCGTCCGGCAAGCTGTTCCACATCGAGCGCTCGTCCGCGACGCGCACGTTCGCCGACAGCCGTGTGTGGGGTGCGCTGTTCCAAGGCACCGCCGCCGAGAACAACCTCGGCTGGCACTTCGGCATCTTCAACCAGGACTCGGCCGCGCGCAGCACGGCTGCCGCCGAAGAGAACAACAACGCGGGCCAGAACGAGGTCAACTTCTCGGCTGGTGTCCGCTTCAGCCCGAACGGTCTCGGCGACGCCGAGGCGTGGTCGGAAGGCGACCTCGAGCAGTCCGGTGACCTCTACTGGCAAGCCGGCGCCAACGTGTTCGTCGGCAACGAGACGACCGGCGCGGCCGACGTCGAGATCACGACGATCAACATCAACGCTGCCATGAAGTCGGGCACCGGCATCGCCGCTCAGGGCGAAGTCTGGCTCCGCAACGACGACGTCGACGGCGGCACCGATGCCGACTCGATGGGCTGGTACGCCCAGGGCAGCTGGACCTGCCCGAAGGAAGAGGGCAAGACCCAGTGGGGCGCGGGCGTCCGCATCTCGATGGTCGACTTCAGCGACGTCCCGGTCTTCATGACCAGCGCGTCGGGTCTGACCACGACTCTGGCCGGCGCCGAAGGCGACGTGACGGAGATCAACGCGGTCTTCAACCAGTTCTACTACGGCCACGCGCTCAAGTCGCAATTCGGCTACACCTACCAGGATGTCAATCCGATGGGTGGCGGCGACATGACCAACCACGGCATCGAGTTCATGGTGACCGGCAACTTCTGATCGGTCGACGACTCGTTTCCGGCACAGGGCGGGCCTCTTGGCCCGCCCTGTTTCGTGTACGGATCGCCCCTCGGAATCCGCGATCGTGGCGGCAGTTCGACCGCCCTGGCGAAGTGACGGAGTCCGCACGACCCGCCGATCCCGCGCAGTCGCTCCGTCGGCGTCGGATACGTGGTACAAGGACCGACCAGACGTCCCGTCTCCTCGCCACTCCTTGACGCCCAATCCCCGTTCCCCCTGGCGACTCGCGACCATCGTCGCGGCGCTCGCGATCGCCGCTTGCCGGAGCCAGCCGGATCCGACCGAGACTTCGGCGGAGATCCAGGACGAGCGGATCGGCGTCGCCGTCGTACCGACCGGCGAGGGGTTCGAACTCGAATGGCGGGGCTCGGGTTCGACCCCGATCGCTCGGTTGCGCGGCGCACGGCTCGTTCTCGCGGACAGCGGCGGTGACGGCCACCCGGTCGAGTTGTCGTTCGCGCGCTGGAACCAGCCGAGCGCCGACCAGCTGCGAGTCGAGTGCGACGAGTCCAACGGCCACGCCGTCTCGCTGACGATCCGGCTCTCCGGACCGGGCGAGACCCACGTGGGAGTCGTCGACCGCGTGTCCCGCCGTTCACGCGTGTACGAACTCACGCTCGACTACTCCTGGCTCCAGGGGAGCCGGCTCGACCGGGTCATCACGCCGTATCGCTCCCACCGGCCGGAGCAACTCGCGGGGGACCTCGCGTTCCATGCGCCCGTGACGTTCCTTCGACGCGGTCCAGCCGCCTTCGCGCTGACTCCCGACCTCGAGCAGCTCACGCGCGATCGCCGCATCCCCCAGGCGATCGAGATGCTGCGCTCACCGTGGACCGTGCGCCACGGGCTCGTCGCGCATCGCGTCGCCGAACCGAGTTCGCAGGTCACGTTCACGCGAGAGGGGGTCCAGCCGGTCGCCATCGGAGCGGAGCAGCTGGCGTTCGGGCACTACGTGCGGGCGCTCGCCGATGCCGAGCCCCACGCGTCGCTCGTCGGCGCGTTCTCGGCGCTGTGGGAACGGACCGCGGGCCGTCGCTCCGGGCTCCCGCCGGTCGGACCGAGCCTGTCCGAAGCCGCGGAGCTCGCCCTCGTCGAGTTCGCTGCCACGACCTGGCGCGACCACGGCGGCGTCGGCGGTGCTCACGACGCTGGCTCCTACTCGAGCGCGGCGGTCGTCGAGTCGAGCGGCGAACGGTCGGTGGCCGACACCTGGTTCGGTGCGCGACGCCAGGCGCTGCGGACCGCCTACGCCGAACTCCGGCGATCCGAGCGCTCCAGCACCGCATCGATCGACCGCGCGGCAAGCGTCGCGCGACTCGCGCTCTCGGCACCGCGCCGCAGCGGGCTGGTGCCGAGCCGATTCCACATCGACGCGACCGGTGCGCAGATCTGGCAACCGAACGATCCGAACTCGGTCCTCGGCGACCACCACCACGTGTTCGACGCTGCCGTGACCGGCTACTGGTTGCTCGAGCTCCGCGGACACCTGCCCGATCTGGCGCCACGGATCGACGACGTGACGCGCGGGCTCGCACGCTTCCTGATGCAGAACCAGCGTTCGAGCGGCTCGATCCCGGCGTTCTACGACCAGGAGTACCTGACTCCGCGACGGGACGTGTTCGACGATCGGTCGCCGGAGTGTGGCTCCGCGGCGCTGTTCCTCGCCGCGTTCGCCAGGACGTTCGACGACCCGCAGGCCGAGGTCGCCGCGCAGCGCGCGCTGCGATTCCTCGGCGCCGAGATGCGCCCGGAGCAGGATTGGCCCGACTTCGAGACACTCGACGGCAGCTCGGCGCCGCGCCCGCACCGTGGCGTCAGCGGCACGCTGGGACTCCTGTTCGCGGCGCGCGCCTGCTTCGCCGCCCAGTCGATCGCTGCCGATCCCGAGCTGACGCGACTCGGCGCCGAGTTCTGCGAGCGGTTGGCGATGATGCAGAGCGCCTGGTCACCGAACTGGGTCGACGACGACCTCGTCGGCGGGATCCGCAGCGACACGGACCACGTCGCGTTCGACGACCCGCGTCAGGCGCTGGCAGCGGACGCGTTCCTGCGGGCGTATCGCGCGACCGGGCGACGCGAGTTCCTGCAGCGCGGGGCCGCGGCGCTGCGAGCCGGACTGCGCCGCGCCGGCGGCGCCTGGACGCCGTTCCGCTCGGAGCCCGAGGACAGCAACTGGGGCCGGACGACCGCCGTCGCGATCGCCGAACTCGTCGGCGATCAGCTCGGCGGCGCAGTCGTCGACGTGTCCGGCGGTTTCGCGGAAGGCCTCGACGCGGTCTGGTTCGAGGATCTCGAGATCGAGGACGGGCGCTGCGCGTTCCGGCTGCTGACCGAGCATCCGCTGCGTGGCCCCGTCCGTGTCGTGTTCCGTGGCCTGCCGGACGACCTCGCGTCGCTCGACCTCGTCGTGAACGGCGAGGAGCTCGGCAGCCAGACCCGCGAGCGGCTCACCGCAGGCGTCGATCTGCAACCCGAACGCGTCCCGCACTTCGCGTTCCGCCCGCCGACGACGATCAAGCAGTCGGCGGTGTGGTCGCCGCGCGCGACCTACACGGGGTCGTTGCCGCCCGATGCGGAGGCGCACATCGAGTTCTGGCCGATCGACGACGATGCAGAGCCGGGCCGGATCCCGCTCGAGCTGGCCACCGCGGGCCACCTCTCCGCGCGGCACGAACCGATCCTCGCGCTCGACCTCGGGACGGAGATCGCCGCGCGCCTCGTCGTCGAGACCGCCGACGGTCGGCGCGTCGTGACGCCGCCGCACGAACC